>JALQXR010000130.1 GCA_023263105.1 Marivivens sp.
AATGACCGGCCATTCAACACAGGGCTGCACCGGACCCGAGGGTGGGTGCAAAGCGCCCGCCTTGGGGGGCTGGTCGGGCGCTGTCCGGCGATGCCGGGCAGGTCAGAATTTCGAGGGAGTGTCACAATGACCAAAGAACGCCTCTACCTTTTCGACACCACCCTGCGCGACGGGCAGCAGACCCAAGGGGTGCAATTCTCGACCGCCGAAAAGCAGCGGATCGCGATGGCTCTTGATACGCTGGGCGTGGATTACATCGAAGGCGGCTGGCCCGGGGCAAATCCGACCGACAGCGACTTTTTCGACGCAGCCCCAAAGACCCGCGCGACGATGACCGCCTTTGGCATGACCAAACGTCAGGGCCGGTCGGCGGAAAACGACGACGTGCTGGCCGCGGTCATGAACGCGGGCACGCCTGCGGTCTGTCTTGTCGGCAAGACCCATGATTTCCACGTCACCACGGCGCTGGGCATCACGCTGGATGAAAACGTCGCCAACCTAGCTGCATCGTTCCGCCACATCGTCACCAGTGGGCGCGAGGCGCTGTTCGACGCCGAGCATTTCTTTGACGGCTACAAAGCCAATCCCGACTACGCGCTGTCCTGCCTGCGCGCGGCCCATGAGGCCGGCGCGCGCTGGCTGGTGCTCTGCGACACCAATGGCGGCACCCTGCCCGAAGACGTCGGCCGGATCGTGCGCGAGGTCATCGCCGCCGGCATCCCCGGAGACCGGCTGGGCATCCACACCCACGACGACACCGGCAACGCCGTCGCCAACTCGCTTGCCGCCGTGCTGGCCGGAGCGCGCCAGATTCAGGGCACGCTCAACGGGCTGGGCGAACGCTGCGGAAACGCGAACCTGACAACGATCATCCCCACGCTCTTGCTGAAAGAGCCCTTCCGGTCAAAGTTCGACACCGGCGTGTCGGACGAGGCCCTGCAAAGCCTGCGCCGCACCAGCCGGATGCTGGACGATGTGCTGAACCGCGTGCCCGCAAAACAGGCGCCCTATGTCGGCTCGTCGGCCTTTGCCCATAAGGCGGGGCTTCACGCCAGCGCCATCCTGAAAGACCCGACCACCTACGAACACGTGGACCCCGCCCTTGTTGGAAACACGCGCATCATTCCGATGTCGAACCAGGCGGGTCAGTCCAATCTGCGCCAGCGTCTGGCCGAAGCGGGGCTGGACGTGGATCGCGACAATCCGGCGCTGCCCCGCATCCTTGACCGGATCAAGGACATGGAATCGCGCGGCTCTTCCTACGACACGGCGCAGGCGTCGTTTGAACTGCTGGCCCGCGACGAACTGGGCACGCTGCCGCATTACTTCGAGGTCGAGCGCTATCGCGTGATCTCCGAGCGCCGCCGCAACGCGCGGGGGCAGGTGGTGACCGTGTCCGAGGCCGTCGTCTCGGTCTGGATCGGCGGGGAAAAAATCACCTCGTTCTTTGAAAACGACCACGGGGAGGAAGCCGCCGATGCCGGTCCGGTGAACGCCTTGGCGCGCGCGCTGGCCTCTGACCTTGGCCGGTATCAGGACTTTATCGCGGATATGAAGCTGGTTGACTTCAAGGTGCGGATCACCAACGGCGGAACCGAGGCCGTGACCCGCGTCATCATCGACAGCGAAGACGGGCAGGGCCGCCGCTGGGCCACCGTGGGCGTGTCGTCGAATATCGTGGATGCGTCTTTCGATGCGCTGATCGACGCCATCAACTGGAAGCTCGTGCGGGACGGGGCGACCACGTGACCATCGCCTCCTGCGCCGACCTCGTCCGCCGTGGCGATCCGGACCGGTTCCTGTCGGCCATGTCCGCGCCGGTCACCGCCCGAGAGCCGCTTTTCGTGCTCTATGCCTTTAACCTCGAGGTCGCGCGCGCGCCTTGGGTGACGAACGAGCCTTTGATCGCGCAGATGCGGCTTCAGTGGTGGCAGGACGCGGTCGCCGAAGCGGTCGGCGGCAAACCCGCCCGCGGACACGAAGTCGCAGGCCCGCTGCATGCTCTTATCCGCGACCGCGCCTTGCCGGCCTCGGTCTTTTCAACCCTGATCACCGCGCGCTACTGGGATATCGAAGGCACGGACTTTGCCGACGAAGAGGCCGTGATCGCCCATATCGACAGAAGCGCCGGATCACTGGCAGTGCTGGCCGCAATGGCTCTGGGCCTGCCCGCCGACCGCGAATCCGACCTGCGCGAAGCCGCCATCGCGGGCGGCATTGCGAATTGGCTCATGGCGGTGCCCGCGCTGACCGCCGCTGGCCGCAAGCCGCTGGCCCATGAAACCCTGTCCGAAGTGCGCAACCTTGCCGACTATGGCCTGACCATGTTGGCAAAAAGCAAACCGCGGGACTTTGGTCCGGCGGTGCCCGCCCTTCGCGCCGGTTGGCGGGCCGAGGGCCTTTTGCGTCGCGCCAAGAGCGACCCCCAGTCGGTTCCCGAAGGGCGGTTGGGGACCTCAGAGTTCCGGCGTCGGGGCGGGTTGTTGCTTAGGTCTTTCGCGGGCCGCTGGTAGCGGCTCAGGCCACCGACTTTGGCCGGAAGGTCAGCCAGATCAGCGCTCCTCCCGCAAGGGCAAGGAACGGGATCATAAAGAGGTTCACAGCGGCCCAGCCCTGCAGCGGATCCCCGCCCGAGCAGTTCATCAGGCTGCCCGAGGCCAGCGACGCCACGGTCACGCAGCCGAACACCATCATATCGTTCAGCCCCTGCACCGCGCCGCGCTCGTGGGGGGCGTGGGCCGTGGCCAGCATCGACGTCGCGCCGATAAAGCCAAAGTTCCAGCCGACCCCCAACAGAATCAGACCGGCATAGAAACTGACCAGTGACGGCTGCCCCGCATCCGCGAATTGCACGCCCAACAGCGCCGACACGCCCGCGCCGGTCAGGATCAGCAGGCCGGTGGACATGATCGGCTTGACCCCGAACCGCGAAATCAGGTGACCGGTAAAGAACGACGGGATGTACATCGCCAGAACGTGGGCCGACACGATGTCGGCGGCGTTCCCGACGTCATAGCCGCAACCCACGACCGCCAGCGGCGTCGACGTCATGACCAGGTTCATCAGCGCATAGGCCACCATCGCGACGATCATCGCCACCATAATGGTCGGATCGCTCAGCAATTGCTTCTTGGTGCGGACCTCGCCCAGATCCTTGGGCAGAGGCGATTTGCGGCTGCCCTTGGGCAGGTCCAGCCAGATGAACAGCAGGACGCCGATCAGGTTCAGCGCGATGATCGCCAGATAACTGCCAAGAAAAGTGATGACAAAGGCGTCCTGAACCAGCTTGTTCAACTGCGGCCCCAGAATAGCGGACAACAGCCCGCCCGCCATGACATAGGAAATCGCCTTTGGCTTGAAATCGTCGCTCGCCACATCGGTGGCGGCAAACCGGTAGAACCCCTGCGCGGACATGTAGATGCCGGTCAGGTAAGAGCCCGCAAGCAAGATCAGGAAGCTGTCGACATAGATGCCATAGGCCGCCACCGCAGCCCCCAGCGCCGCCGCCAGCGCGCCCAGAACAAAGCCGAACCGCCGCCCGCGACGCTGCATCAGCGGCGACAGCCACGGCGCGGTTGTCATCGAGCCGAAAACGATCAGCGAAATGGGCAGCGTGGCCCAGCACGGGTTCGGCGCAAGCATCGCTCCGACCAGCCCGCCGATGGTAAAGATCATCGGCATCTGAGCGCCAAGAATGGCCTGTGCGGCGACCAGCACCGCCACGTTACGTTTCGCGCGGGCGTCGTCGATATGAGAGGATGCGGCTTGGGTCATGTGGATTGCCTAATGTGTCTGATCGCCGTGATCAATCGCCCATTTTACCGCCGGTTCGGTTGGCGACAGGGGCAACGGACGCGGCGTTGGTTCGCGGGGCGATCAGATGGGCGAAAGAGCCCGCAACCCGCCCTTGGATCAGGCCCATGTCCGGCAGGGCCGTTGCTTCGGCGTCGGTCGCGGCGAAAAGCGGTGCGCCGTCGGCGCGGAGCGTCGTGGCATAATGGAATTCGTGCGCGGCCCAGTCGCCCGTGAACCTGCCGCCTTTCGCGGTCACGTCGCGATAGCCAAGGTGCAATTTCCGCGTCGCAAAGGATGTCTCGAGCCGCAGAAGCCCTGCCATTTCGTGGCGCTGGCCCTCGGCGTCGATCAACCCGTCGCCCAGAATCATGTATCCGCCACATTCTCCATATATATCAGTATCTTGTGAGGCGTTTTTGAGACTTTTCATGAAGGTCCGGTTGGACGCGATCCTGCCTGCGTGAAGCTCTGGATAGCCGCCGGGCAGATAGACCAGATCGGCATCCGGCACCGGATCGTCCGCAAGTGGCGAGAAAAAGCAGACCTCGGCCCCCTGCGCGCGCCAGTCATAGAGCATATGCGGATAGTGGAACGCAAAGGCCACATCGCGGGCCACGGCGATCCGTTGCGCGGGCGGCGGAACCCGCGACAAGGTGGACCTGGCGGTGACGGTTCCGCACTGCTGCAGCAGCCCCGCCAGATCGACTTGGGTCGCGATCACGGCGGCAACCCGATCAAGCCAGTCTGAAAGGTCGCTGCGTTCCTCGGCCTGCACCAGCCCAAGATGGCGCGAAGGCGTGGCCAAGACCGCCGACCTGCGCACCGCGCCAACGACCGGCAATCCAAGCGGCCCGAGCGCGCGGCGCAGCATCGCTTCGTGCCGGTCCGAGCCTACGTTGTTCAGGATGATGCCGCTGACCTGCACCTCGGGGTCAAAGCCCGCGAATCCGGCAACCAAAGGCGCGACCGATCCCGCCATCCGCGCGGCGTCGACCACCAGAACGACCGGTAACGACAGCTGTTTCGCCAGATCGGCTGTGGCGCCCCTGTTGTCGGGCGGAGCCCCGTCGAACAGACCCATCGCGCCTTCGATCACCAGCACATCCGCGTCCGGCACAGTTGCCAACCGCGCCACCATTCCCTTGGGCATCGCCCAAGCGTCGAGGTTAAAGCAGACCTTGCCGCAGGCGGCTTCGTGGAAACGGGGGTCGATGTAATCGGGTCCGGATTTCGCGGCGGCCACCGCGTGACCGGCGTTCCGAAGTGCCCGCAAAAGACCCAGCGTCAGTGTCGTCTTGCCCGACCCCGACGACGGCGCGGACAGGACGAAACCCTTCATGCGCTTTCGGCGGGCCGCCCGCGGTCCAGCGGATCAAGGTTGCGCGCGGGTTCTCCTCGCGCCATGGCCTGCCAATCAAGAACCTGCCGCATCAGGACGGAACGTCCGACGCAGATAATGGCGGGCGGCTCCAGACCTGACGCGTCCAGATCGGACTCGAGCCGGTCGAGCGTGGTTTCCAGCACCTGCTGGTCGGGCGTGGTGGCATTGGTCACGACCGCGACGGGTTCGTGCGGATCGCGGCCCGCATCGCGCAAAGCGCCCGCGATCTGGGCGACGTGTTTCATCCCCATGTAGATCACCAGCACCTGACTGCCGTCGCTGATCGCTTTCCAGTTCAGGCTGGACGGCGTTTCGCCGGACTGGTCGTGGCCGGTGACAAAGGTGACCGACTGGTTCACGTCGCGGTGCGTGACCGGGATGCCCGCATAGGCCAGCCCGCCGATGCCCGCGCTGATTCCGGGTATGATGCGGACCGGAACGCCATGCTGGACAAGGGTTTGCGCCTCTTCTCCGCCGCGACCGAACACGAAAGGATCGCCGCCCTTGAGCCGAAGCACGCGTTTGCCCGCTTTGGCGAGGTCGACCAGCCGGAGCGAGATGTCCCGCTGCCGCGCCGAGGGCTTGCCGCCCCGTTTGCCGGCATAGATGCGTTCGGCCTGCGGGGCCCAGCGCAGGATCGATTCGTCCACAAGCGCGTCATAGATGACCACATCCGCCTGCCGCAGCCCGTTCAGCGCATGCAGGGTGATCAGCCCCGGATCGCCGGGGCCTGCGCCGCATAGCCAGACCCAGCCGCGTTCCAGCGTCGGCCAGTCCAGTTCAGGAAGGGGGTGCGAGTCAGTCATGATGACGTTATGCGCGGATGTGGGCGGCAGGGAAAGACGGCAAACGACCTTGCCGCCCGCATTGGCGGCATTGTGGGCGGGGTGAAACGGGGTGTAGGCTCTGGCCGATGACGCGTAAACCCGACACTCCCCTTCGCCGTGGCTGGACCACCGGCGCCTGCGCGACCGCCGCGACAAAGGCGGCGTTGATGCGGCTTTGGGGCGGAGCCTGGCCCGACGCGGTCACCATCACCCTGCCAAAGGGCGAAACCCCGACGTTCCGGATCGCCCATCGCGATGCGGGCGACGGCTGGGCCGAAGCGGGCATCGTCAAGGACGCGGGCGACGACCCCGACGTGACCCATGGCGCCCTGGTGATCGTCCGCGTCGCGCCCTCGGCGGGCGGCGAGCGGTTCCGCGCGGGGCCGGGCGTCGGCACCGTCACGCTCCCCGGCCTGCCGATCCCCCCCGGCGAGCCC
>JALQXR010000131.1 GCA_023263105.1 Marivivens sp.
GGGCTCTCCTCCGTCGCCGACGGCACGGCCCGGCGGCTGCGCCTTCGTGACCCGCTGCACCGCACCGGCCCGTTCCTCGGCGTGCCACGAGCTCGTGCCCCTCCTGCTCCCCCAGGACTCCGAACGTCAGGTCGCGTGCCACCACGCGAGCGTCGACACGATGGAGGCCTCGGCATGACGACCGACCTCGACCTCAGCGCCCTGACCGCCCGCGAGGTCCTGCGCGTCGACGACCTCAAGGTCCACTTCCGCTCGCGTGACAGCTCGGGCCGACGCACCGAGGTCCGTGCCGTCGACGGCGTCTCCTTCACGGTCGGACGCAGCGAGACGCTCGGTCTCGTGGGTGAGTCCGGCTGCGTGGCCGTCCGTAACAGGTTCAGGAAATTCGCGGCAAAACCGGTTTTCGGCCCCTCGATCGTCTGGATCGGAACATGGCGGGTAAACGCGCTGTCGGCAAAGGCAGCGACAATTTCGCGCGAGCCATCGTCGGACCCGTCAATGCCCGCGATAAGGCCCCAGTTGCGGTCCGTTTGCCGCAGATAGCTGTCAAGCTGGTCGCGAAGGAACCGCGCGCCGTTGTGGACCGCCAGAAGGATCGTAATTCGGGCGTCCGGCGCGCCGGACGGCACAGGGCAAATGGGTAGCGCGCGGGTCATGGACAGCCTCATCAAGGAGCAGTTTGCTTGCCCCCCAGATTAGGCATCGGCTCTGAAGACCCTCTTAAGAGCTAAAACTTTAGCTATCTTTTCTTGGACATCACACCGGCAGCCGGCGTTCGGGCAAGTCCAGCGCGACTTCGCTTCGCAGGTCGACCACCGAGAACCCCAGGCTCACGACGAATTCGCCTGCCTCGACACGCCAGTCTTGCGCGGCGACGTCGAAATAGGCGAAGGCCCGCGCCGGTAGATGGATCGAGATTTCCTCTGTCTCGCCCGCGTCCAGTTCGATTTTCTGGAAGCCTTCCAGTTCCCTTAGCGGCCGTTCGACCGATGCATCGGGGTCCGCGACATAGGCTTGGACCACCGTGGTTCCACGGCGGACGCCGATGTTGGTGACGGCAACGGAGACCGTGACGTCGCCGTCGGCACCGATCTCGGCGGTCAGCGGGCCCAGATCGAATTCGGTGTAGCCAAGACCATGACCAAAGGGGAATAGCGGCGGCAGGCCGTAGCGTTCGTAATGGCGATAGCCGGTGAACACGCCCTCGACATACACGACCTGACCGTCCTTGCCGGGGTAGGTTGCCGGATCTTGCGCTCGGGTGGGGTTGTCGGCCCAGCGTGCCGGAAAGGTTTGCGGCAGACGTCCGGTTGGCTCTTGATCACCGAACAGCACATCGGCAATGGAATTGCCCGCCTCTTGCCCCGGATACCACGACTGAAGAATGGCGCGGGGCCGATCGACCCAAGGCATCTCGACGGGGCCGCCGGTCTGAAGCACGACGATGGTATTGGGGTTTGCGTCGCAGACTGCATTGACCAGATCATCCTGAAACCCCGGAAGCGTGATGTCCAAGAGGTCCGACCCTTCGGTATCCCATTCGCCGGTGCGCCCGACAAAAACGACAGCGGTATCGGCCTTGGACGCGACCTCGGCGGCGGCGGCGATGGCCTCCCGCCCAACAGGGCGGGACACTCCGAACCGGATCGCCGAAAACGCAAGATTGTCACTGGGCCGAGAGGCGAATTCGACAACGACCTTGACCGGAACTCCCGCTTTCAGGGCGATGTCTCCGGTGATTTCATCATTGCCTTCTTCGAAGAAGGTCCTGCCCTTGGCCCAGTTCGACCATCCGTCGACCACCAACGCCCCGTCGACCGTCAACCGCGCGAGTCCGGTGTTGTGCATGCCAAAGCGGTGGACGCCATCGGCGTCGGGCGTGAAGTCGAACGTCATTCGCGCCGAGAACCTCTGCGGATCGACTTTGCCGCCTGCAAATGGCGGGAACCAGAAGGCAATCGAACCGGGCATCTTTTCTGCATGGGCGGCCTCGCCGGACAGGTCAGAGTTGTCGAAAAACTGGATGTCAATTTCTTGGGGAATGATCGGCTCCCAGCGGTGGTTCGTGCTGCCCAAGGCATAGGACACACGGTCATCGCCCAGCCTGTCGTGCAGCGCGGCCCATGGCGACACGCTGTAATGCGGGTTCAATTGTGCCGAACCGCCACCCATGATCTGGGCGGTTTTCGCGTTCGGGCCGATCACCGCGATGGTGCCCTCATCCGCCGACATCGGCAGAATGCCGTCGTTCTGGAGCAAGACCGATCCGGCAGCACCCGCACGCCGGATCAAGGCGCGGTGTTCGGGCCGGTTATCGGCACGTTCCGCAAAGGCGCTGGTGTCGTTGATCGATCCGACCCGTGCCATCAGTCGCACCATGTTGAGGGCCCGCTCATGAACGGTGTCGGCAGAGACCTCTCCGTTGGCTACAGCATCGACCAGCTTTTGCCCACGGTCCCTGGCCGGTCCGGGCATTTCAAGATCGAGTCCAGCGTTCACAGTCGGCGCGGTGGTGCGTGATCCGAACCAGTCGGACACCACCATCCCGTCATAGCCCCAGTCGTCCCGCAGGACTTTCGTCAGCAGCCAGTCGTTCTCGGCGGTGTAGGTGCCGTTCAGCTTGTTGTAGGACGACATGATCCCCCAAGTGCCCGCCTTTTTCACCGCGTCTTCGAATGGCCGCAGATACAATTCGCGCAGGCTCCGTTCATCCACGACAGAGCTGATGGTGGTCCGCTCGACCTCGGATTCATTGCCGACGAAATGCTTGATGGTCGACGCGACGCCCTTTTTCTGAAGCCCCGTAATGAACCCGACCGCCAGCGCTGCGGTCAGCTCTGGATCTTCGGAGTAGCACTCGAAATTACGGCCATTGGTGACAGAGCGATGCAGGTTGACCGTGGGCGACAAAGAGACATGGGCGCATTTGGATTTCACCTCATCCGCCAAGGCCGAGCCGATTTCTTCGGCCAGCGCCGGGTCCCAAGTTGACCCGATGGATATCCCGACCGGAAAGGCCGCCGCGGTGACGCCTCCGACCAGCGACCCGCCGCCCCGCGCACCGTTCGGCCCGTCGGTGACGCGCATCTTGTTGATGCCCAATCGCTCAACTGCTGGCAGCGACCAAAAGTCTTCGCCCGACAGGATGGACACCTGTTCTTCTAGCGTCATTCGATCTACCAGAGCAGAGATTTCGGCGTCGGTCATGTCAGGCTCCTTTACACGGCGAGCGTTACCATTGGCGAAATGAGAGGGGATGTCGAGCGACCATGGCCGCAGAATAACCTTCTGACCGAACCGGCGCTAAAGCCCGAGGTCTGCCAAACGTTTCTGCTGGCGGCTGGCGATTGCATCAATCTCGGCTTTTGCGGCGGCAGACAGGCTTGGTCCGGGCTTGCGCAGCGTTGAATGGGCGATAAGACCCTGACGGGCCAACGTATATTTCCGGATTGCCAACCCCAAACCGGGCTGGGATTCGTACCGCATCATCGGAAGATAGGCGTCAAAGATATCACGCGCCCTGTCCAAGCCATCGGCCGCAAGCGCGTCCAGCACCTGACGCATCATCTCGGGATAGCCGAAACCCGTCATCGCGCCGTCCGCGCCGCGCAACATTTCCTCTAGCAGGAACATGCCACCGTTCCCGCAAAGGATGGATATCCGACGCGCTCCGGACTCGGACGCGGCCCTCAGTGCGGATATCTTTTCCAGCCCGGGCCAGTCTTCGTGTTTCAGCATGACGCAGGTCGGGCAATCCTCGACGATCCTGAGGATCACCGAAGGCGCGATCTGCACGCCGGTCACAAGAGGAAAGTCCTGTAAGACGAACGGGATCGGTCCAAGAGCCTCGGCGGCGTTGTGGAAATAGCCGATGATCTGCGCATCGGTCTGCAACCCCTTGAGAGGAGCGACCATCACCCCGCTGGCACCGGCGTCCATCGCGACATTCCCAAGAGCGGTCATCGCCGCAAACCCCGGAGCCGAGACACCGACAATGACCGGAACGCTGGACCGAGAGGTCACGCGGCGCACCACTGACTCTGACTCTTCAGCCGTCAACTTTGCGGCCTCTCCCATCATTCCCAAGATGGTCAGGCCATTGGCGCCCTTTTCGATATAGCCGTCCACCAACCGGTCGATGCTTTCGAAATCCAAAGAGCCATCAGGCAGGAAAGGGGTGGCTGCAATGGTAAAGACGCCGGTGGCGGTTTCATCAAGCATGGTCTGGTTTTTGCACTCTGTGAGAAAGGTTTAGCTGAATTTGCCCCAGCGCCATGCTGACCGCAACCTGAGTGGGCTCTACGACGGGCAGGCCTGTCTCTTGTTGCAGCGGCTCGCGGTAGCCGGCCATTCCAGCACAGCCCATGATCAGCACATTCGCGCCGTCTTCGTCGCGCAACCGCTTGCCGGTCGCGATCATCGCCCCAAGGCTCTTTCCAGCATCGGCAAGGTCCGCAACACTCAGCCCAAGCGGACGATCCCCAGCCAGACGGTCGATCACACCCATCGCCCCAAATGCTCTGAGGTGACGCGGGACCGAGGCGGGCAGGATGGCGATGACACCGAAACGCTGCCCAAGCGACAGGGCGGTCATGACCGCCGCCTCCTGAATCCCGACGACCGGCAGGTTTGTCTGGTCACGCAAGGCGTGCAGGCCGGGGTCGCCGAAACAGGCAATCACGTATCCCGCCGCGTCCTGCTGCGCCGCCGCAAGTTTCAACATCGGCGCAATCGTCAGGTCGGCCTGCCGCTGGCTCTCAATGCCGGGCGGGCCCTCTGCCAAGGTAAGGCAACGGATCGGAATCCCGAAACCGCGCAAAGGCTCGATTGCGGCATCAATGCCATCTGTCACCGCTTGGGAAGAATTGGGATTGATGACAACGAGTGTCTTCATGCGCCCGGCCTCGTGGCTGATTGAATTTCGATCTGATAGCCTTCGGGGTCCTTGAACACAAAGGCCCTAATGCCGAGCGCGTCGTTGACGAAAAGCTCCGACAGGTTCGCGACGCCAACCGAACGCGCATAGGCATACCAACCCGCTACATCCGGCACACGAATGCACAACTGAACCGGTTTGACCGCGGCCCATTTGTTCATGCCTCTGGTTTCGTCCACTAGGCCCACGTGGGCACCTGCGCAAATCCGATAGATCTTGCACCACCCCTGATCGATGGCCAGCGACAGTCCCAGCACATCTTCGTAGAACCGCATCGCCGTTGGCAAATCTCGGTAATACAGAAAGGTGATTGCTAGCTCGGGGGCGCCTTCGGGTCTGTTCATGAACCTGCTGCCTGTCCATTCACGCCACGCCCCGTTGCCACGGGATCCGGACGATCGATCCATCGACCGCAACCAGGAGAGCCGTGGAACTCACCGTCTGCGACTATCGTTTCACCCCGCAACAGGACCTGCTCTGGCCATCCTGTTACGCTGTACCCTTCCCACGGGTTATAACCGACATTGTCGTGCAGATCGTTCGCGCCGTAGGTGACGGTTTTCTCTGGATCCCAGATAACGATGTCCGCGTCCTTGCCCTCTGCGATGCTCCCTTTGCGGTCCAATCCATAGAGTCTGGCGGGGGCCTGCGCGGTCAGTTCGGCAAACAGTACGGGGTCAGCACGCTGCGAAACCAAGGCGTCGAACATCAAAGGCAGACGCGTCTCTAGCCCCGGTAACCCGTTGGCAATCTGGTGAAAACCCGCATTCGGCCCCGCTGCCAGCTTACCCGTTTCGTCAAACCGATAGGGCGCATGATCCGATGAAACCATGCTCAGTGCGCCGTCGCGCAACGCCTGCCATAAGGCGACCTGATCCGCCTCTTGGCGTTGCGGCGGAGAGCACATCCATTTCGCCCCTTCCAGTCCCGGTCGATCCAGAACCTGCTCGGTCATGAAAAGGTAATGCGGGCAGGTTTCAGCCCAGACCGGCGCGCCGCGCGCTTGGGCAAGCCGGACCGCCTCTGCGCCCTCGCGGGTCGAGACATGAAACAGCATCACAGGCTGATTAAGGTATTCGGCAAAGCGGCAAACCCGCTCGATCGCTTCGATCTCTGCCAGTCTGGGCCGCGACCGAGCGTGGTCGCGTGGTCGGGTCTGGCCTGCGGCGATCAATGCGTCCCGTTCCTGCGCAATAATCGCGTCATTTTCGGCATGAACGCAAACCAGAGCGCCAGCCGCACGGGCCATGCGAAGGATCTTTAGGATCTCGCGGTCGTTGAGTTGGATATTATAGGTCGTAAACACTTTCAAAGACCGATGCCCCGCAGCGATCAGACTGGCAAGATCGGTATCGAAACCCGACACCGACAGGTCGGTCAGAGTCATGTGGAAAGCGTAGTCGATCATGGCTCCGCGGGCGGCACGGGCGGCACGGGCGCCAAGGGAACCAAGGGAGCCGTCGCCGGGGGGTTCGTCATGGCGTGGCAAG
>JALQXR010000132.1 GCA_023263105.1 Marivivens sp.
TGCGCCTTGAAGATCGCTTTGTTTTGCTTGGCGATTTCGCGACCCTTCCAAAGAACCCGCAGAGCTTTGACGATCCCCAGCTCTTGGATCAGATGAGCGAAAATGTAGGCCCGCCAGTCCGAGACGTTCATAGGGCGGCCAAGGTCAACCAGGAACAAAAGCCCGCCGGGCCGGAGGAGCGCCCTTAATTCGGCAAGCCTGTCCGTGGGATCCGGCATGGCATAAAGCGCATGCACGCAGATCACGAGGTCCGCTTTGTCCTTCAATTCAAGGTCCTGAAGCGGGCGATTGATGTAGCCTACGTTCAAGAAACCGCGCAATTTTCCGCGGGCGTGGGCAATCATCTCTGGGTCGGGTTCAACAAGAAAAATTGTGCTCTCTGGGCACATCTTGGCAGCAATTTCGGTATAGTTTCCGGTCCCACCGCCAATATCGTAGATGACTCTGGGCGGGGTCCCGTTTGCCAACAGGTCTTTGAATTTGCCCAGCAGCATTTGATACGCGGGGTTGTGCTCTAGCAAAAGGTCGTAGGACGCGGCGTAGGCGCTCCAATTTGCGGCTCGCGATTGATCTTTTCCTGACCGCGGATGCGCTGTCAGGGTCCCTTCGGGCTCTTGTGACAATTCAAGATCAAATTGCGAATGTGCATCCAAAGCGGCAGCTCCTTAATTCGTAAGATTGCAACTGGGGGTAGGTGCCTAGCACACGTTTAACGGTACATCCGAATCCGGCTATTGCAAGAAGAATTTGATCAATCAAACATTTTTCGTGGAATTGTAACAAATTGCGAAACGATCTTTATCCTTGCCAAAGGGCCTGCCCAGCGGCGATTTCGCGCAAATTGCAAGGCGAAAATTGTTGGGAATGGCGACCCCCAAGGCACTACCAGAGCTGCCGTAGAAGTTAGGATCGTCCAATTTTACAAGGCTTCGGCGCATCGCGCGGGCTGCACAGTTCGCAACCCAAGCGCCAATTCATACCCCATACCTGCCGCGACTTTGACTGACACGCGCCCTCTTTTCGCCCCCTGACGGAAATAGGTCTTTGGGTGGGTTATTCGCCCCGGATTCGTCGAAAGGGGTTTGACGATTATGAGTTCCAAAATTGCCTTGAGGATGTTTCTCAAGAACAAGACTGGAGTCTTGCTGTTCGATTTCGACGTGTATCTCGGGGAATCGATCGAGCTATCCATGCTGGTGACGGGTGTCGCTGCGGATTACCCCTGCGTCGCCGCCAACGGGTGGCCTGCATCTGGCCGGCCAAGGGCTGACCACCAGATCCGGACCTAGACCGGCATCGGCCTGCGCTGGCCATCGACAGATGCCGATCTTGTGTCGGACGCGCGGCCCATCGCTTTGAAATTCGGTCTTTTGCCCCAGTCCGTGACTGCGGGCGGCCTTTTTGCCCTATCCCGTCAACTCGGATATCGACACGACCCTGTGCTCTTTGATCGAGATCTGAGCCGCCAGGCCCATGAGCACAGCCATCTTGCCGTCGCGAAGCGTGACGTCCGGAGCGGGTCTTTCGCCGCGCACGACCTCTAGGAACCTTTTGTGCTGGTAAAAGGTCGAGCCGTTGTGATCGCCTGCCTCTAACAGTTCGGGATCGACCGGTATGTCCCGAGCTTCCGGGCCTTTCGGCATTCTTGGGCTGACGATCAGTTGCGGGACAGGCGCCGGCCCCAGCCGTTCAGGCCAGAATCGTCCGGGTCCGGGGACCAGGGCCTCGACCTTTCCCTTGGGTCCAACGGCCGAGATTTCCTCTTGATAGGTCGCGCCCTCGGCGAACATGCAAAGCTCTAGCATCGCGCGCGTGCCGTTGTCGAAATCCACGATGACATAGCCGTTGTCGAGGATGTCGGGCGTCTCTCCGCCATAGGTTTCGGACAGATGGTTGGCGTCCTGCCCGCCCGAGGCCATGACCCGCACCGGTTCCGCTTTGATCGCGAGCCGCATGAGGTCGAAGAAGTGGCAACACTTTTCGACAAATGTGCCTCCGGTGTAGCGGTTGAAGCGGTTCCAATCCCCGACCTTTGGCAGAAAGGGAAAGCGGTGCTCGCGGATGGTCAGCAGCTTCAGGCCGCCGGTCACCTCTGCCGCGCACTCAAGCAGCGCCGCGACGGGGGGCATATAGCGGTATTCCATCGCGACCCAGACCGGAGCCGGATAGGTTGCGGCAAAGGACTCGAGTCGCGCCAATTGGGCGATGTCGGTAAAGAGTGGCTTTTCCACCAGGATCGGCACCGCCCGCCCAGCCGCGATTTGTTCCAGTTGTTCGATATGGCGGAAGTTCGGGCTGACAATCACGATGCAGTCCAGATCTGGCCATTCCAGCAGAGCCGCGATGTCACCGGCAAAATGCGCGTCCGGCGCCAGAGTCGCCGCGATCTGGGCCATGTGCCGGTCGGGTTCGTAGATCACCGAAACCACCGTATCCGGCAGAAGCGCGATGTTGCGAAGGTGCTCTTGACCCATCATGCCGCAGCCGATGATGCCGTAATGGATGGTTTTGGCCATGTCGTCTTCCTATCTGAGCCGCTGGACGTAATGCGCGCGGTCGTGATCGAACCAAGTGCGTGAATATTCGACGGTGCCCTTTTGATCCGAATGGCTGAACCGTTCGATGAAGCCGACAGACGTGCCTTGGGTTTGCGCGAAATCGGCAGGGGACCATTCGGGAACCGAGCCGACGCCGACCCAGTCTTCGGCTCGGCTGATCCAAAACCCAAGCTGCATTTTGTAGTAGCGATACAGGGAATCGGAGAGGTTCTTTGGCACCACCTCGCCCGCGTCGCGGTCCAGCCAGATTTCTTCCACCGCGACCGGAAGGCGATTGAGATACCTCAGGCGACGGATGCGCGTGGCGCGGGCCGAGGTCCTGAATTGGGGCAAATCGTCAGGCTTTTCCATTTCATCGATGGCCAGAACCTTGGCGGTCGGCAAGCCGCCCCCACTGCGAAGCTCAAGCCGGAACATTGAATAGATGCTGTCGATTGCCGCACTGGCCCTGACATAGTTTCCCGACCCCTGCCGGCGGTCCAAAAGCCCTTTCTGCGCAAGGATATCCAAAGCTTTGCGAAGCGTTCGGACAGTCGTCAGGTGCTGCTTTGCAAGGTCCCGTTCAGGGGGCAGTCTAGAGCCGTCGATAATCTGTCCGGACGCAATTTCGCGGATCAGGACTTCGCTGATCTGGACGTAGATCGGCAGCGCCGTCGCGCCCTCGCCTCGCTCGTAAATGGGGTGCGACATTGTGTCCGTCTAAATATTGATACACCATTGATCCAGATCAAAGACACTGTTACCGCTAGTTAAAGTCAAGCGGTTTCTGAGAAACGGGGGCCGTCCAAGCAACTGGGGAGGAACTTGGAATGACCGTCGTGCCCGTGACGTCCGCTGATCTGGACGCGGCAGAAGTGTCGTGGTTCTCCGCCCTGTGTTCGGACGACTACCAGTTTCTGGGCGTTCCTGACGGAGACTTGCGGTCGTCTTGGGCGCATTGTTCGCAGATCGTCAAAACCGCCGAGCAGCAAGGGTTCCGCAACATCCTCTGCCCGTCCTCCTATCAGGTGGGTCAGGATACGCTCAGTTTTGTCGCGGGCTGCGCGCCGATCACGTCAAAGATCAACCTGCTGGCAGCCGTGCGCTGTGGTGAAATGCAGCCGATCATGCTGGCCCGCACCATCGCCACGCTCGATCACATGCTAGAGGGCCGTTTGACGGTCAACATCATCTCTTCCGACTTTCCGGGCGAAACCGCCGCCAGCGCCTTTCGTTACCAGCGGTCGCGCGAGGTAGTCGAAATCCTGAAGCAGGCTTGGACTCGGGACGAGATTTCCCACAAAGGCGAGGTCTATGACTTTTCCGGCCTGACCACCGATCCGGTCCGTCCGTATCAGACCGGCGGGCCGCTGCTGTATTTCGGGGGCTATTCGCCCGACGCTCTGGAACTGTGTGGCGAACATTGCGACGTCTATCTGATGTGGCCCGAAAAGGTCGAGGAACTGGCCGGACGGATGCAGGCGGTCAACGCGGTGGCCGAGCGCTATAACCGAACGCTGGATTACGGGCTGCGGGTTCATGTCATCGTCCGTGACACCGAGGCCGAAGCCCGCGACTATGCCGACTACATCGTGTCAAAGCTGGACGACGATCAAGGCGCCGCCATCCGCAACCGCGCGCTGGATGCAAAGTCGCTGGGCGTGAGTCATCAGGCCAAAAACCGAGAGATCGCAGACGACAAAGGCTATATCGAACCGAACCTCTGGACCGGTATCGGTCGGGCGCGGTCGGGCTGCGGCGCGGCGCTGGTTGGATCGACCGATCAGGTCCTGTCAAAACTTGAAGCCTATCAAAAGATGGGCATCCGCGCCTTCATCCTGTCGGGTTACCCGCATCTGGACGAGGCGGTCCACTTTGGCTCTCGGGTCTTGCCGCAGATGAAGACCTGTTCGCTGCCGCAAGCCTATGGCCGCGTGCCCGAAGGCCCCCCTGCAACACCTCTTGGAAATGGACCCCGCCGATGACCATGCCTCGCGTCAAGATGGCCCCCGACCTCAGCTTTAGCCGGCTGGTCTATGGCATGTGGCGGCTGGCGGATGACGCGGACACGTCGGTCGACCATGTGACGGCCAAGATCGAAGCCTGCCTGTCCCAAGGCATCACAACCTTTGATCAGGCCGATATCTATGGTGGATACACCGCCGAGGACGTTCTTGGCGCCGCCTTGCGGGCGCGGCCGGACCTGCGCGCGCGGATGGAGATCGTGACCAAATGCGACATCGTCGCGCCAGTCGGCCGTTACGCCGATGCTCCGGTGAAATACTATGATACGTCGGCGGCCCACATTGCCAAATCCGTCGACCTGTCGCTGACCGCGATGGGGATCGAACAGATCGACCTGCTATTGATCCACCGCCCCGACCCGCTGATGGATCACCACGAAACGGGCGCGGCACTTGATGCCGTGGTGGCCAGCGGCAAGGTCCGCAGCGTCGGCGTTTCGAATTTCCGCCCTTGGGACTGGCAGCTTTTGCAATCCGCGACCAAGACCCCGCTTGTCACCAACCAGATCGAAATCTCGCTCGCTCGGATCGCGCCGTTTACCGACGGCGATCTGGCATTTCACCAGCAGAACAGCCATCCGGTCATGGCATGGTCGCCTTTGGGCGGCGGCGGCCTGATGACGGGCAACGGGCATCTTCAGGACCGAATGGACGCTGTGGCCAAAGCCCAAGGCGTCGATCGCGCCGCGGTGGCGGTGGCGTTCCTGTTGCGGCATCCGGCTATGATCCTGCCGGTTCTGGGCACCAATTCTCTGGGCCGCATCGCGACGATTTCTGATGCGCTCAAGGTCGAACTGGATCGGCCGACGTGGTTCTCGCTGTACGAGGCCGCACTGGGAAGCGAGGTGCCATGAACGCAGTCCGCGAAGCCAGTTCGTTCCGCGAATTCGAACCGACGACCCAGAACCAGCGCAACCTGCGCGACGCCTTCGGGCGGTTCGCGACGGGCGTCACCATCGTGACTGTCGCGACGCCCGACGGCCCCGTGGCCATCACCGCCAATAGCTTTTCGTCGGTATCGCTCGACCCGCCCTTGGTGCTTTGGTCGCCCGACAAATCCTCTCGGCGGTTTCCGTTTTTCGCCGAAGCCGAGCATTTCGCGATCCACGTTCTTGCCTCGGATCAGGACGACCTGTGCTGGCGCGTCGCCCGCGATATGTGGGGAATCGGGGCCAAGGACGTCGCGTGGAACAACGAAGGCGTACCTGTGCTGACCCATTATCTTGCCCGTTTCGACTGCCACCGGCATGCGACCTATGACGGCGGCGACCACGACATCGTGGTGGGCCGCGTCCTGCGCGCTGGGCTCCGAGAAGAGGGGGACGCCTTGGGCTTTTTCAAAGGAAAAATGAACAGATTTCCCGCCTGACGTATCGAGGAGGATGCGAAGGGTTCCAACCGGCAAAGACAAAATCAAGCCGAATATATTGAACATCCAGAGGAGGATACGATGACTACCAACAAAACAAGACTGGCCCTGTCGGCCGCCTTTATCGCGGGGGCGACTGCTGCTTCCGCCGACGAAATTAACTTTCTGTGCTATCAGGACGCCAACGAATGCGACGTGATCGCCGCGATGGTTCCCGCCTTTACAGAAGCCACGGGACACACCGTCAACGTCGAAACCGTTGGCTATGACGTCGTGCGCGACCAGCTTGAAAACCAGCTGCAGACCGACGCAGCGCCGGACGTCGCCCGGGTCACGAACCTTGGCGGTCTGAACCAGTATTACCTTGACCTTGCGCCCTATGTGGACGGCGCTGCATGGGAAGCCGCCTATGGCGCGACCCTGCCGTGGTTCCGTGCTCCGGGTGGTGCGGATGCGGGCATCTACGGCTGGATGACCCAGCTCAC
>JALQXR010000133.1:0-2996 GCA_023263105.1 Marivivens sp.
GTTCAGCGTGGTGTCCAGAACATCCGACGACGTCATGCCCTGATGGACAAAGCGCGCATCGTCCGAGCCGATGTGCTCGGCCAGATGGGTCAGGAAGGCGATGACGTCATGTTTGGTCACGGACTCGATTTCGTCGATGCGCGCGACGTCGAATTCCACGTCCTTGGCGCGCCAGACTGCCTCGGCGTTGGCCCGGGGAATGACGCCCAGATCGGCCTGCGCGTCACAGGCGTGGGCCTCGATCTCGTACCAGATGCGGAACTTTGTGGCGGGTTCCCAGATCTCGGTCATTTCCTTGCGGGCATAGCGGGGGATCATGTCATTGCCTTTGCTTGGGGATCGGTGATGTCCTCTTATGCCGCGTGAGGCAAAGGAACAAGCGCAGGCAGGGGATTTCTTGTCGCACTTTGGGTGACTTGGCGCTTTACCTGCACCCCCTAGATGGGTTCTATGCGACCAGGGCCGGCATAGCGGGTTTTGCGTCGGGGGGACGCTTCGCGATGGGTTTCCGGCCCGACGGGAGATTTATCATGATCGCAAAGAGATTGACGGCCGCTGATTTCGAGGGCCGATGGACGGTCGTGCGCCAGATACAGGACCGCCGCCAAAAGCAGGACGGCGAATTCGAAGGCGAAGCGACGCTCAGCCCCGGCACCGCCGCGGGCGAACTGCGATATAACGAACGCGGCGACATCCGTCTGGGTGACGGCCCCCAACTGGAAGCGACGCGGGCCTATCTATGGAGTTTCGGGTCCGAGACGGTCGACGTGACCTTTACCGACGGTCGCGCGTTCCACAGTTTCATTCCCGAAGGCCAGAGCGAAGGCACCGACCACCCCTGCGGCAGCGATCTGTATCGCGTCGCCTATGATTTCTCGGACTGGCCCTGCTGGAGCGCGGTCTGGAAGGTGAAAGGTCCGCGAAAAGACTACACCTCTGTGTCGCGGTACGAACCCGTCGACGCATGAGGACACTTTGGGTCATACTCGCGGCCCTTGGTCTGATGGCCCTTGCGTTGACCCATCTTGGGCGGTGGGTGCCTTTGGGCGATGCGGCTGCGGTGATCCGGCCTCATGTGCTGGTGCTGTCGGCCCCTGTGATCGTCGGGCTTTGGCTTGCGCGGTTACGGCCCACCATGTGGCTGGTCGTGGCTGCGGTCTCGGCCTCCGGAGTGTCGACGTGGCGTGACCTGTCCGGACGCTGGGACGTGGACGCCCGCAGCGACTTTGTCCTTTATCAAAAGAACCTGTTGTGGAACGTGGTCAGCATCGACGCGGTCGCGCAGGACATCCTGCAGTCGGGCGCCGATATCGTGACCCTGCAGGAAGTGAGCGCTCTCAACGAAGAGCTTCTGCAAATTCTGGCCGAGACCCACCCCCACCACCGGACCTGCCTTTCGGCTGGCAACGGAGGCATCGCGATCCTGTCGCGGTTCCCGATGGAGGCAAGCCCGATCGATTGCACCAGCGGCGAAGGCCTGATCCTGGCAAGGGTGGCCTTGCCGGACAAACGGCTGGTCTGGGTCGGCGCGGTCCATCTGAATTGGCCCTATCCGTTCGATCAGGCGCGCCAGTTGCCGTCCGTGGTCGCGGGGCTGTCGTCGCTGGACGGCGATGTGATCGTCGCGGGCGACTTTAACATGGTGCCGTGGGGCAGTTCGGTCAGGCAGATCGCCGAGGCAGCCCGCGGCGAGCGGGTCGGAGGCTATTACAGCACCTTCCCGGGGTTCGGGCCCTTTGCGCCATTGGCGATCGACCATGTGATCATTCCGGACCGCGCACGCGGCTGGGTCGATGTCCGGCCGCGCTACGGGTCGGACCACCATGGTCTATTGGCCGAATTTTCGCTGCCCGCGTCCTAGGACTGGCGGGCCCTAGGCGCCCGACAGAACGGGGTCAAAGGGGTAACGGGTGATGTTTTCATAGCCCGTCTCTGTGATGATCACCTGATCTTCCAGCTTGATCGAAAAATCGCCGCCTTCGGGCGTGATCAGAGCCTCGACACAAAGGCACATCCCCGGTTCGAGAACATAATCGAACGACCCCTGCACGATCTGGTCGGGATAGGCGACCAGCGGCCATTCATCGCACAGACCCACGCCATGCATCATGCAGCCGTATTTCAGCGACTGGTATTTCTCTGGCAGAACATGGCACCGCGCCGACAATTCGGGAACCGAGACGCCGGGCTTTAGCAGGGACATGTTGTGGGCGATATGATCCATGCCCAGCCGCATCGCCTCGACCATGTCGGGACGGGGTTTGCCGTCGCCGATCCACCAAGTCCGGCTGATATCGACGCAAATGCCATAGACGCCCACCAGATCGGTGTCGAAAGCGACGATTTCGTTGTTCTGGACGATCCGGGGGCCACATTCCTGAAACCACGGATTGGTGCGCGGCCCCGAGGACAAAAGCCGCGTTTCGATCCATTCCCCGCCGCGGCGAATGTTTTCGGCGTGCAGCACGGCCCAGATATCGTCTTCGCTCATTTCGCCGCCGGGGACTCCGGCGCGGGCGGCGTCTTCCATCGCCTTGACCGAGGCTTCGCAGGCAACCGAGGCGCAGCGCATGGCGTTCAATTCGTCAGGGCCTTTGATCGAGCGCGCCTTTTCTGTCAGTTCCTCGCCGGGCAGGACGGTGAACCCGTGGGCCTCTAGCGCGCGAAGCCCGTGGATCATGACCTTGTCCACGCCCAGACGCATGTTGCCTCCGCCGTGCTCTTTGATCAGGTCGCGGACTTCTTTCGAAAACAGGTCAGCGGCGGGCTCGATCCGGTCGCCGCGGTCGAAATAAAAGAAATCCGCCCCCGACCGTTGTTCCCGAACCAGAGGGTTAAAGCGGCTCAGGAACATGGCGTTTTTATAGTCCCAGACCACCATGTAGCCGTCGGCGCAGACCATGCAGGCGCGGAACGGGTTGTGGGTGTTCCAAAGCTGCATGTTGGTTGAATCGGTTGCGTAGCGGATGTTCAGCGGGTCGAACATCAGCACCGCG
>JALQXR010000133.1:3006-6282 GCA_023263105.1 Marivivens sp.
CCAGCCGCCGGTGACGATAGGCCCTCATCCGTTCAAGGTTCGGCAGCGTGAGCCCCGCGCGGTCCCATTCGGCCAGCGCCAATCGGGTCGGGCCGATCTCCATCCTGTCGTTGTCGTTGGCGGTGCCGTCGGGCAGGGTGGCGCCCTTTGTCGGGTCGATCTTTCGGCGTTCTCTGTAGGGGGCGTCCATGAGCGGCTCCGGCAGGTTTCTAGCCGGAGTGTCGATCCGGCGAGACAGGCTGTCCGGTCAGAAATCGACATTCGGGGGTGTGGAATCTCCACCTGCGGCATGTCAGAAGACGACATGACCCAGAACGCGCCCATTCTTCAGTCCCGAGTCCCCGGTCCCCAACGCAGCGCCGCCGCCGCGCGGTTGCCCGCGATGCAACCCGTCGCACCGGGCGAGTGGTTGTCGGTCGACGATGCCTATGCGCCGCAGTTGGCCGAAAAAGCGCGCCTGATCGCATGGGACCGGAGCCGCGTCATCCGCGTGCTGCCCGAAGCGGTCGATGCGGTGGCGGAACTGTTCGCGGTGGTTCTGGCCGAACTGGCGATGCGGTCCGACTATGGTTTCGACGGGGACGCCGTGGTGCGCCCCGACGGGGAACGGGTGACGCTTGATGTCTCGGATCCGCTCGGGACCCTGTCGCGGCTGGTGCAAGAGGACTTCTGCATCCTGCAAAAACAGGGCGACGAACATGTTCTGACCGCAGCGCTCCTGTGCTTTCCCGCTGCATGGACATTGGGCGAAAAGATCGGCCGTCCCCTGACGTCGATCCATGTGCCGGTGGCCTCTTATAACGAAGGTATCGCGAAGCGGGTCCAGCGGATGTTCGACGGTGTGCAACCCGGACGGCCGGTGTGGCGGGCGAACCTGTTGCGGTATGACAGCCCCGCGCTGTTCCAGCCCCACACCGAATCCGCGCCCCGTCCGGTGGGAACCCCCGACAGCCCGTTCGAACGCAGCGAAAGGCAAACCGTCCTGCGATTGCCCGGCACCGGGGCCGTGGTGTTTTCGATCCATACCACGATGATCCGTCGCCAAAAATGAACGGCCCGCCAGAGCGGCGGGCCGTGCGTTCAGGTTAGATCCGGTGGTGCCGGATCGGGCCGGATCAGGCCGGATCAGACAAAGACCGACAAGAAGGACGATGCAAATTCAAGCTGCGAGAAGCCGATCGCGGTGCCGGTCAGCGCCATGGTGCGCGCCGCCACGTTCAGGCTTTCCCGACCAAGAATACAGTAGGTCATCACGGCCGCCCCGACGGGAAGCGAAATCGCAATCACGGTCGCGTTGATCGTGTAGATCGCCGCGCGGTGGGTCAGGGGCTTGATGTGGATCTGGTCCGGCATTTCTTCGTCGGGCGGATAAAGCGCGTAGCGAAGGCGGCTGACCAGTTCGGTTTCGCGCTCTTCGGGGCCGTGCAGCGCCCAAGGCGCGGGCGGCTCGTCAAAGTTGCTGGCGGCCTTGCCGACCTTGTCCGCATGCGCCGCGGGATGGGTCGGGCGGATCTTGCGGACGGACCGCAGAACTCTGGTGTCTGCGTTGTCGTCGTCGGCCAGATGCTCGCGCAGCGCGGCGTCGCGGCTTGCCATTTCCTGCTCGAAACGGGCTTCCAGATCGTCGAAAAGGTCTTCGGGGGTGTGCTGGGCCTTGAACTTGATCGCGTGATCGGTGTGGCGGAATTCTGGTTCGTCGTAAGAGCCGTCCGGCACAAAGCTATCGTCGTCGGCCAGGAAATCGGCATCGAAATCTTCGTCGGCGGATGCGGCGTCAAGGTCGTCGCCTTCGTCGGACAACAGCGGCCAGATCTGGTTCAGGACGTCGTCATAGACGGACTCGGTAAAGGCGAGGTCCAAGTCGATCTTGAGGTCCTTGTTGCTGGGGTGGCGGGCCTGGATACGGTCGATCAGACCTTGGCAGATGTCGCCGCGGACTTCGTACAGCGGACCCTGGGCCTGCATGCCCGGCGTATTGCCGACCGACACGACAAGGCATTCGCGGAACATGGTCGGGCGTTGGTCGACGACGCGCTCCACATCCAGATCGCAGTGGGCAAGGCAGATGCGCAGGCCGTTCAGGTCGAAGATCACAAAGTCTTCGTACTGGCTGCTGACACGGCAGTCGAGCCGCGGGTTGTCCCGAAGTGCCTGTGCAAGCTCCGCCGCGAGCTGCGGGAAGTCTACGTTCGACTTCTCTTCGTAACAGAGAGCCGAAACCGTGCTTTGATCTTGGTCGAACATGACGTTGTACCCCAAACGATTTGTTAACCAAGAAGACCAAAGGAAAATGAAGGGAATTGGGGGCAATTGTGACATTCGGTAGGCGGGGACTCGGGAATATGGCAAAACCGAGACCCCTTGCCCCATTGTGATCAACAGCACAACGCATCCAGAGAGCATATATTATGCATATAAAGCAGTATCTTATGCGATCTCTGTCCGACCGGCCCAAAGGGAAATCGACGTTAACAGATGTGGCTTTTGCGCCAAGGGCCCGACCCCGAGTCGTTAACTGCGCCGAGCATAAGGGGCCGGAAGGGGCCGCTGATTCCACGGTGTCAGGCAGGTGATTCGGAATCAAAAAAGGCGGCCCCGAAGGACCGCCTTTGTCATGTCTGCCGCAGATCAGCAGCTATAATACATCGAGTATTCGATCGGGTGCGGGGTGTGTTCGTAGGCGTAAACCTCTTCCCACTTCAGCGCGATGTAGCCATCGAGCTGGTCGCGGGTGAACACGTCGCCTGCCAGCAGGAACTCGTGATCCTTTTCCAGCTCTTCCAGCGCTTCGCGCAGGCTGCCGCAAACGGTCGGGATCTGTGCCAGCTCTTCGGGCGGCAGATCGTAGAGATCCTTGTCCGAGGCCGCGCCGGGGTCGATCTTGTTTTTGATGCCGTCCAGACCGGCCATCATCAGCGCGGCGAAAGCGAGGTAGGGGTTCGCTGCCGGATCGGGGAAGCGGGCCTCGACGCGCTTGGCTTTCGGGGATTCGGTCCACGGAATACGCACGCAGCCGGACCGGTTACGGGCCGAATAGGCGCGCAGAACCGGAGCCTCGAAGCCGGGGATCAGACGCTTGTAAGAGTTGGTCGCCGGGTTGGTCAGCGCGTTCAGCGCCTTGGCGTGCTTCAGGATGCCACCGATAAAGTACAGGGCTTCCTGGCTCAGGTCGGCGTATTTGTCGCCCGCAAACAGCGGCTTGCCGTCTTTCCAGATCGACATGTTGACGTGCATACCAGAGCCGTTGTCGCCCTTCATGGGCTTGGGCATGAAGGT
>JALQXR010000134.1 GCA_023263105.1 Marivivens sp.
GAGGAGCTGTCGTTCAGCGACAGACGCTCGCCCAGAATTCCCGCAACCGCGCTGTCGTCGATGACGATCAGGTAGCCTCCGACCGCGATGATCAGCGCGATCCCGCCCGCGATCAGCAGAAACGTCAGGTCCCGCACGCCGCTGCGCGCCACCGCGATGCCATAGGAAACCGGCAGGGCCACCAAGGCCACGATGATCGCGGACCGCGTGCTCATCGCCAGCAAAAGCCCGATCACACCCACCAGCACGATCCGCCCTGCCCAATCGACGGGCTTCGGTGTCGCGGCCCGATACAGCACGGCAAGCGTCCACAAAGCCACCGCCACCGCGTTTTTCGCAGAGGCCTGGACCGGATCGTCGGGATTGTCGGACAGGACGTTAAAGGTGTCGCGCAGAAAGCCATAGATCATGCTGTTCAGATCGCCGCTCATGACGAACTTTGGCACCGCGGTCAGCCAGCTTTGCCCGATCCGGCGGGCCAGCACCTCGGTCGTCAGGACAAAGGCGACGATCCCTGCAAGTGCTGCCCATCGCAACAGACCGGCAGAGCCGTGCAGCGCCAGCACAACAGCCGAGGTCGCAAGCCCGATGATCACGAAAAAGACCTGCCGGAACACGATCCCCTGACCGTCGCTGCCGACAAGGCCAAGAAACAAGATGGCAAGGTAGAGCACATAAAACGCCCCGACCACTCCGGCCAGTCGCAGCATGACAAAGGTGGCTCGTGGTCCCGTGTCGCGCAATCCGATCAGCCCCGCGGCCAAGATCGCGCCAAAATAATTCAGGTTGATCGCAAAGCCGCCAACCCGCGCCAAAAGGATCCAGTCCAGCGTCAGAGTGGCAAGCAGGATCGCCAATGCCGTGCCCAGAACCGGATCGCTGCGCGGGGTCATGCGGGCCCCCCTTTGCGCCCCGACCGGATGGCCGAAAGACAGGCGAACAGCAGCCGGTAGCCCGCAACGATCAGCATCGCCATGCCTGCGCCATCCAGCGCCCGGGCGCCAATCGCGACAGGCAGGATCGCGGCCATCAAGACCAGCGATGTCGCCTGCAGAGTAAAGTAGGTCCAGAACCGCCGATCGGCCTGAATGATTCCCTGCGGCACAACGCTATAGACCCGCGCCACCAGCGCCAGCGACATGATCAGCAAAAGGGCGCGCCCTTGGTCTGCGGTCTCGGCTCCAAAGGCGATGCGCAGGATAGGCTCGCCTGCAAGGACCACCACGGCGATGCCTCCGACCGACGCCACGGTCGCCGCTGTCAGCAGCAGGGTCACGGTGCGGCCCAAGGGGCTGTGCGTGGCCCCTGACCGTTTGGCGCGCCGCCAGCTTGCGAACTGGCTCAGGATCGCCTGATTGACCGCGTCCACGACCATCGAGCCTGCTTGGTAAATCTGGGACACGGCGGTGTAGATGCCGACGGCGGCAAGCCCCATCAGGCTGTCCAGAAAGAACCTTGGCAGCGCGATCATCAGGGCGATCAGACAGGCCGACAGCGCCAGCGGCAGGTTGTCCTTGACCAGCGGCCAAAGAGGGCGGCGGGGCGCGGTCGATCCTGACTCTGCCCGACGCGCCCGCGGCAGATCAAAACCCACCAGCAGTCCGGTCCACACCAGCGCCTGCACCACAAAGGCCAGATCGGTCGGCATGCCAGCCCAAAGCGACAGGACAAAGAACACCAAGGTCAACCCGCCGCGCAGGATCAGCGACCCCGACACCCAGTCCATCCGGCCCGCCCGCTGGAACGCTCCGTGACAAAGTTTGCTGATCGACTCGGCCATCTTCATCGCGATCACACAGGCAAGCAGCACCGACATGTCGCCATTCAGCGCGTAGCCGATTGCAAAGGACGCCACCGCCCCAAGCCCCGCGCCAATCACGGCCAGCCTGAGGTAATCGTCAAAGCTGCGGCTATCGGGATCCTCGGTCGCGATGCCGGTGCGCAGGCCGAAATGGGCCAGCATGAAAACCGGCGTCGCGATCCCCAGCGCAAGGCCAAGATGCCCCACGGACTCGATCCCGCGCATATGGGCAAGGGCGATCATCACCCCGCTCTGGGTCAAAAGGTAGATCAGCTGGCCCGATACCGAATGTCCGATCCCGCGCCAAAGGCCGCCGGATCCGTTCTGCCGGCTGGCAGGCTCTTTGTCCGGAGTGGGGCGCTGGGCGTCGGGCATTGGTTCATTGGTCCGAAGAATGGCAGAGACCTGCGGTCGTCGGCCCGAAAACGGGTTCCGCAAAGGTCAGGCGGCCGGGGTTCCACCCCTGAGTTTGCGGCCGACCCGACGTTCGGTCCCGGTGCCTTCCCCATAGCCCGTCATCGCGGACATGTCGACTTTGTTCAGGACCAGATGGGTCCGGTCGAGCGCGTTGAGACGACCGATGGCAGAGACAATCGCGTCGCGGTCGGTGGAATTCCAAGAGGCAACAAAGACCACGCGCCCCGCAAGGCGGGCCAGCAGCGGGGCGTCGGCCAGATTGGCCACGGGCGGGCCGTCGATGATGACGATGTCATAGGCCTGACGCGCCAGCACGACAAAGCGGGTCATCGCGGGCGAGCCGATCAGGTCGGTCGGGTTCGAGCGGGTCAGACCCACCGGCATGATGTCCAGACAGGCGTCGTTGCCCATGCCGTCGAACGGAGCCGAGGCGCGGGGATTGGCCAGAAAGTCCGTCAGCCCCATTTCGCCGTCCATCCCGAAGGTGCGGGTCAGACCCGCGCGACGCAGGTCGGCATCGACCAGCAGCACGCGCTGACCGGCAAGAAACGCCGCATTGGCCAGTGCCGCCGCGATGCCGCTTTTGCCTTCACCCGCGCGGGCGCTGGACAGAACGATGACCGGCGCCTTGCCTGCCTCTGCCACCGGAAACGAGTGGCGGAGAACCTGGATAGCCTCGGTAAAGTTCGAATTCGGCGCGTCTTCGATCATGCGCTCGGGGTCGGAGCCTTGGGGCAGGGCGGGGATCGTCGCGGCGACAGGCACCGGCAACAGCCGTGATGCCTGCTCTGTCGACTGGATGCCGGTCCGCACCGAGTCGCGCACATAGGCCGCCAGCGCGCCAAGCCCCGCGCCCAGCAAGGTGCCAAGGATCAGGATGACCTTTTTGGCGGGCGCAACCGGCGTGCGCGGCACGTCCGGAGTTCCGATCAGTTCGGCGTCGGGGGCCAGGTTCGCAGCCCCTTCGCGCGCCAGACCGGCGTTATCAAGGTAGTCCTGATACAACGTCCGGAAGCTTTCGGCCACGCGTTCGAGTTCCCGCAGTTCAATGCTGGAGCGGGCCTCTTCGCTGCTGTCGCGGATCGTCTCGGCGACACTGCGGGCTAGAAAGGCTTCGCGCGCGGTCAAGGTTACCAGTTCGGCCCGCATGACGCTGACGATACGCGCGGACTCGGCGTCGATCTGGGCCTGAATATTGGTCAGTTCCGACTGCAGCGCGGCAATTGTCACTGGCGTGCCAGAGGTGTTGGCGACCATGTCGTCCAGCCGCCGCTGAAGCTCTAGCTGGTTGGTTCGCAGTGCGGTCACGATCTGGGACCGGTCGACGCTGGGAAGATCGGACAGACGGGCCCCCGCGGCCAGGGCGGCCTCGGCCGGTTCCAGCGCGGCCATCTGTTCGGCGATCAGGCTGCGGGTGCGGATCAGTTCGGCGTTCAGATCAAAGAGTTGCTGTTCGCTAAGGGTCTGGCCATTGCGCGACTCGATCAGGTTGTTGTCGGCGCGATAGGTCTCGATGGCGGCCTCGGCGCGGACGAGCTCGGCCTGCAGTTGCAGCGCGCGCTCGGTCATCCAGTCGGCAGTGACCGCCGCGCGTTCGGACCGGGCTGTCATCCGCGTTTCGATATAGGTCCGCGCGACCGTCTCAGCGAGCTGCGCGGCAAGGGCGGCAGAGCTGGACGTGGCGGTCACCTTGATGACCGACGCATTGCGGTCCTGCGTCAGCTGGATACGGTCCCGCAGCTTGCGCAGCGCGGCGTCCTCTGGCTGGGCAAGGGTTGTGTTGCCCATAAGCCGGTCCAGCAGGCCCGGCTTTGACGGGGCGAATTCGGGAACCTCGGTCAGGGCGGCTGCGACCACGACCTGACGCAAAAGGTCGGTCGACTGCAAAAGAAAGACCTGTCCGGCGACATAGGCTTCGGTCTGATCGACGTTGGCAAGCGTCCTGTCCGACAGCGGTCCGCTGGTCGGGGCTTCGATCATCAGATAGGCGCTGGCTTGGTAGGTCGGCTCTGTGGTGACGACATAGGTGCCCGCCAGAATGGCCGCGCCCGCTGCCGCTCCGCCGATCCAGCGAAGGTTGCGCCGGACAAACCCCGACACCTGACGAAGCTGCTCTGCCACAGGAATGTATCCGGCGTCCGGGACCATCATCCCGGAGCCGGACGGCAGAGAGCTGTCGCGGGGTGTCGGTTTCATTCGCCCGGCCTTGCTATGATGGCGCCGAAGGTCAGGAAGATCAGCTTCAGATCGCGAGCGATGCTCAGCGTGCGCATGTAGTCGATCTCCATGTGGATGCGTTCCTGAGTCGTCACGAGTCCGCGCCCGTGCACCTGCCAGTGGCCGGTGATGCCGGGGCGCACATTTTGATAGGCGTGGCCGAGCGGGCCCATCAAACTGACTTCGGTCGCGGTCACCGGTCGCGGACCGACCAGGCTCATGTCGCCGCGCACGACATTCCAGATCTGCGGCAGCTCATCCAGTCCGGTGGCGCGCAAAATGCGGCCCAGCCGGGTGACGCGGGGGTCGTTCGAGATCTTTTGGCGGATCTGCCATTCGTTGGCGGCAACGGGATCGTTTTCCAGAACCTTCTGCAATTGGGCTTCGGCGTCGGGGACCATTGTGCGGAACTTCCAGCAGCGGAAAGTCCGACCGTCCAACCCGACCCGATTGTGTGCAAAGAACGGCTTTGATCCGGACATCAACAAGCCCAGAACAAGCGCCGCCGCCACCGGAATCAGAACGGGCAGGCCAAGCAGAACCAAGGACAGGTCAAGCACACGTTTCCCGAACAGATGGTAGGCACCTTCGGGCGCTTTAATCGCCAGATCAAAATGGGGCAGCGCGGTATCTTTTCCCGTGATCATTATCAAATCTTTTCAGTGTTAGCAGAAGGACTTGAATGGTCCTTTCATAATCCTGACAAACTTTCGACATAAATTTTGGTGCGGTATACCTGTGAAACTCGGGCTCTATACTTGCGCATATAGGGCGGGCAAAAATTAGTGTGGAAGATGGCCAAATGCGCCTAGATCTGGGTCGTGAACAGCGATTAACCCTATGAAAGCAATGGACTCCAAATTGAGGCAGTTTACGGAATCGAAACAGCGACCCGTTTCGCGGATGTTTGTTCATTTCGAAAATGAGGGATCAGGGTTGTGAGAATCAGATTCGCGCCGTTCGGGCGACCGCAAATGATGGCAAATCTGTGACGCAGCGTCATAAGATCCTCCACATTTGCGAAACAGCCAAAGGCGGAGTCGGAACCTATTTGAACAACCTGGCCGGTCTTAATTCAGACCGTTTCGAGCAATTGGTTGTCGCGCCCGCGCCCCATGCGGATCATTTGTCGGGATGCGGACGGGTCGTGACCTTTGAGTCGTCGGGGCGGGGGCTGCGGTCGGTGGTCGCCATGCTAAGGGCGCAGAGGCAAGTGTCCCGCGACTTTGCGCCGGACGTGGTGATGTTCCATTCGACCTTTTCGCTGGCCGCTCTTTTGGCGCACCGGCTGAGCCGGCGGCGCGGTCGCACCATTTATTGCGCCCACGGCTGGGCTGTCGCCACGATGGAAGGTGGCGCAAAGAAATGGCTGGTCAGAACAGTCGAGGGGCGGCTGTGCGGGCTTGCCTCGGTCGTGCTGAACGTGTCCACGGCAGAGCGCGATCTGGCCAAGGCCATGGGTTACGCCGGCCGCCACGTGGTGATCGAAAACGCGGTCCCCGACCTGACGCGCGAACCAAAGGACGATGTCTTTGTCGCCACGCGGGACGCGATCAACCTTTTGTTCGTCGGGCGGTTCGACCGGCAAAAGGGACTGGACCTGCTGCTGCCCGCCTTTGAGAAGGTTCGGGCAGAGCGGCCCGATCTGCATTTGCATGTGGTTGGCGCCTCGGTCCGTGGTGCGCGCCAAGACCTGACCGACGCGCCGGGCGTGACCAATTGGGGCTGGATCGGCGCCGACCGGATCGACGATTTCTACCGCTCGGCGGACGCGTTGGTTGTGCCCTCTCGCT
>JALQXR010000135.1 GCA_023263105.1 Marivivens sp.
GAACATCATCGGCGCAAGGCCCGCCATCGTCGTGATCGTTGTCAGCAGAACCGGACGGATACGATCCTCGGCGGTGCGGGTGATCGCCTCGGTCCGCGGCATGTACTGGCGGTATTCCTGATAGGTGTCGATCAGCACGATGTTGTTGTTCACCACGATCCCCGCAAGCGCGACGATCCCCGTGCCGGTCATGATGACCGAGAACGCCTGATCCATCACCACCATCCCGATCAGCACGCCGGTGGTCGACAGAACCACTGCGGTCAGCACCAGAACCGAGTTGTAGAAGCTGTTGAACTGCGCCAGCAGGATGATGAACATCAGCCCCAGCGCCCCGATGAACGCCTGTCCAAGGAAGGCCGTCGACTCGTTCTGGTCGGCCAGATCGCCGCCCCATTCATAGCTGACGCTATCGGGCAGGTTTCCGGGCGTCGAAAGCCATGTCTCGAAGGTTTCGATACGCTCGGTCGCGGTCACGGCGACCAGAGTCATCGTTTCCGCGGCCAGACCTGCCTGAATGGCGGCGTCTGCGTCTGCCTCTTCTTCGGACATGATGCGGACGTCGCCCGTCTGGGTGTCCGTCACCTTGACCAGACCCGCTTCGACGCCCGCGTTCACGCTAAAGTAGCGCTGCTGGTTCAGGCGGGCGATCTCCGCCAGCTTCGGGACCGGCGTGCGGGTGACAAAGTTCGACAGCGGGACCAGCCCGTTGGGGGTGCGGACCTTTAGGTTGTCCAGCGTCGACAGGACCTGATCCTCTTCCGGCAGGCGGACGCGGATTTCGATTTCCTCGTCCGAGGTCGGCACCCGCATGGTGTCCAAGAGGATGCCTCGGGTCACCAGCTGGACCATGCCACCGACGGTCGCGACGTCGGCGCCAAAGCGGCCGGCCTTTTCGACATCGACGGTGATTTCCCAGTCGATACCCGGCAGCGGGCGAGAGTCTTCGACCAGAATGACGCCGCCCATGGCCGACATCGCGTCATAAGAGCGTTCGGTCGCGGTCAGCAGGTCCTCCCAGTTTTCGCCGGTCAGTCGCAGGGCGATCGGCTTGGATGCGCCCGGACCCGCCGCAAGGTTCAGGATCTGGGTGCGCATCCCGGGCAATTCGTCCAGACGTTCCTGAAGCGCGGCCATGATCGAGTTGCCGTCAAGTTCGTCCATGCTGATGTTGTTGGCCGCCGCATAGGCCGCGCGGTCGTTCCACGCCACCAATTCGATTTGCAGCTGCCCGATCGCGTCAGCGGGGCCACCGGCGCCCGCCGTGTTCTGGTTCAGGCCGCCCGCTCCGGCAAAGGAAAACACGGACTCGACCCCCGGCATGTCGACCGCGATCAACTCTGCCTGACGGACCAGCGCGTCCTTTTCAGCAAGGCTCAGGTTGCCGCGGGCCTGCACATAGACGATGGCCTGCTCGGGCTCTGTCTCGGCAAAGAATTCGACGCCGTTGTTGTTCTGGCCGTAGTAGGTAAAGGTCGAGACGACAAAGAGACCGATCAGACCGATCGACACCAGAGGCATCACGGGATTGCCCGCGATCAGGTGGATGACCCAGCCAAAGATCGACCGGCGATAGCCCGACCGGACCGCTTTCGGTCGCGGGATCGGCTTTGCGGCGCCCACGGTGATCGACGTCAGAACCGCGCCTAGCAGGAACAGCACCATCCCCGGAGCCGAGCTTGCAAAGCCGTCGGTCTGCACCGCGCCTCCGGACAGGAAAGCGGGGTTCAGCGTGGTCATCGCGCCCACATAGGTCAGGTAGATCGCCAGGGGCACCAGGGCCACGCGGATCGTCCAGTGCAGTTTGCTCCGCATCAGGTTCGACGCACGGCCAAAGTTGCGGCTGATGCGGCCCGACACGCCGCCCATGACGGGCAGGTATATCAGCGCGACAACCAGCGACGCCGAAAGCACAAAGATCAGCGTCACGGGCAGCATCCCCATGAACTCGCCCGCGACACCGGGCCAGAACAACATGGGAAGGAAGGCGCAGAGCGTGGTCGCGGTGGACGACACGATCGGCCAGAACATCCGCTTGGCGGCATCGGTGTAGGCGGTCATCGGGCCGGTGCCCTCTTTGATCCGCTTGTCGGCGTATTCCACCACCACGATGGCCCCGTCGACCAGCATGCCTACGGCAAGGATCAGGCCGAACATCACGATGTTCGAAATGGTGATCCCCATCACGGCCAAAAGCGCAAAAGTCAGCAGGAACGACGTCGGGATCGAAAAGCCGACCAAAAGCGCGGATTGGGTGCCAAGCGATGCAAGCACCACGATCATCACCAGCGCGATGGCGGTCAGGACCGAGCCTTCCAGCTGGCTCACCATGGATTCGACGTTGCTGCTCTGGTCGTTCGAAACCCCGACCTGCACCGCGATTCTAAGGTCGTCCGGCCAGTCGGCCTGCGCCGCCTCGACCGTTTCGCGAACCAGTTGGGCGGTGTCGATCAGGTTAAATCCGCGCCGTTTCACGACCTGCAGCGCCACGGTGTTTTCGCCGTTGTAGCGGGCCGTGGCCAGACGGTCCTCAAAGGTCAGCCGGATCGTCGCAAGATCGCCCAGGGTCACAACCCTGTCGCCGTTGGTCTTGACCGGCAGGTTGTAGACATCGCGCTGGTCGTCAAAGGACGACGGGATCTTGACCGAAAAGCTGCCCTGATCCGTCGAGATTTCGCCCGCAGCGATCAGCAGGTTGTTCTGGCTGACCACGTTGATCAGCTCGCCCGCCGTGACGTTATAGGTTTCCAGCTTGAGCGGGTCGATCTCGACCAGCAGCATCTGTTCGCGCTGGCCCGTCAGAGCGGCCTCCAGCACGGCATCCAGAGTTTCGATTTCGTCCTGCAGGTCCTTGGCGACCTGAACCAGAGTCCGCTCGGGCACTTGGCCGGTCAGGTTGACGACGATGATCGGAAATTCGGAGAAGTTGATTTCATTGATAGAGTAGTTGTCGGCGCCGCTGGGAAAGGCACCTTCGGCGGCGTTCATCGCGTCGCGGACATCGGCCATGGTGCGGGTCTTGTCCCAGCCGAATTCGAATTCCATCGCGACACCGGCATAGCCTTCGGCGGCGGTCGACGACATCCGCTTGAGCCCGTCCAGATCGGCTAGCTGTTGTTCCATCGGCTTGACCAGCAGCGTTTCCGCGTCTTCGGCCGAGATACCGGGGAAGGGGACCGACACAAAGAGCGCCGGAATCTCGATATCGGGTTCACCTTCTTTCGGGAGCCCGACATAGGCCACGCCCCCCGCAAGCAGCGACAGGCCGATAAAGGCCAGAACCATCCGCGCCCGCGACGCGGCCCAATCGACGATACCGATCATTGGCTGTTCTCCTGATATGACGGCGCGACCTGAATGCCGTCGACGACGTATTCCTGACCGATGACGACCACGTTAACGCTGTCGGCAAGCCCTGCGACGAACACGCCGTCAATCGTGTCGCGCAGGATGGTGACGGGGGCGAATTCGGTCACATCGCCCTCGGCCAGCAGTCGAACGCCGATCCGGCCATCGTCGTCCAGCGTCAAAGCGGACTGCGGCAGCAGGTGGGCAGAGCGGCCATCGGCTCTGACAAGGATGTCGGCGGTTTCACCATCGCGGATCGACAGGTCCGCGTTGGGCACGTTGATTTCGACGCGGAAGGTGCGGGTCGAGTCGTCGGACGACCGCGACAGGAAGGTCACGCGGCCCTGCACCTCGGAACCGGACGCAAGCCGCGCTCCGGCCAAGGCGCCGACTTCGACCTTGCCCACATCGGCTTCGGGCACAAAGCCCACCAGTTTGATCGGGTCGAGCTGAATGATCGTGGCGCAGGGGCTGCCCGGTTGCAGAAGGCTGCCAAGCTCGGCGGCGTCGGTTTCCAGCAGGCCAGAGAACGGGGCGGTGACGCGCAGGTTGGCCATTTCACGCTCGGCGGCGGCGACGCCGGATTGGGCCGATACGATCTGGGCTCCGGCGCTTTCGACGCCGGCTCGGGCCGCGCCGATTCCTGCCTCGCTGCTGATGATCAGCGCGTTGGCACCATCCACCGCAGCCTGAGCCGAGGTGATGCCCGCCCGCGCGCTTTCCAGACTGGCGGCGGCGTTGACCACGCGGGTTTCAGAGGCGAACCCGCCCGCCGAAAGCTGCTCGGCCACGTTTTCGTTCATTTCGGCTTCGGACAGGCGCGAATTGGCTTCGCTCAGTCGGGCCTGAGCCTCGGCCAGCCGGGACTGTGCTTCGGCGCGGCGGGCCACGGCCTCGGGGACGGCGGCTTCGGCGACCGGAAGCCGTGCCTCGGCGTCGGCCAGACGGGCGCGGGCTTCGATCAGGCTGGCTTCGCGGGTGCCGGGGTCAAGTTCGCAAAGCAGGTCGCCCGCGTTCACAAAGGCGCCCTTGCGCCGGGGCTCCGAGATCACCTTGCCGCTGGTTTCGCTGCGGACTTCGACTTCGCGGGCCGCTTCGGTCCGGCCGCGCAGGACCACCGCGTTGTCGACGATCTGCGACGTCGAGCGGGCGACAACGACCTTGATCAGGTTGCCTTCGTCCGACTCGGCCTCTTGGGCTGCGGTTTCCAGTTCGGCCAAAGGCGCGTCGGGTCCGGACTCGATCCCCGCGATGGCAAACAGCTTGTCGCGCTGGATGACGGCGTAGAACAGGGAAACGGCTACCAGAACCGCGGTGATCAGGGGCATTAGTCTCATGTATTCCGGCCTTGGGTGTTGTCTTTGGGAATGTCGGGTCGTCGAAGGGTCAACTGCGATATAGTCTGTCCTTGGTGGTTACGCCACTAAACCGGCCTCGGATCAAAGGTTTTGATAATTGTTACCCGAGCCGCGTGTCGGGTTGCCCATCTGCAACACAGCCCGAGGCAAAGCGCCTCTTGGCATTTCAGGCGGCTTCACGATATGACGGTTCGGAACTCAAACACCGCCGCGAAGGGGGCTCAGCGTGAGCAATAACGAAAGCTTCATCGACGAAGTCACCGAGGAAGTCCGCCGCGAACGGCTTTACGGGCTGATGCGCCGCTATGCTTGGATCGCCGTTGCCGCTGTGCTGGTTCTGGTCGGAGGCGCCGGTTGGCGCGAATACACCCGCGCCCAGACCGCCGCTGCCGCGCAGGCAAAGGGCGACGCGATCCTGTCGGCCTTCGAAATCGAAGACGCCGCCGCGCGGGCCGCCGCGCTTGCGACGCTGCCTACGTCCGAGATCGCCGCGCTGTTGTTGGCCTCGGAAAGCCAGATCGCGGGCGACGCCGCCGCCGCTGCCGCCGTGCTTGACGCTTTGGCTGCCGATCCGGCCGCGCCGCAGATCTACCGCCAGATGGCTGCCTTCAAGGCCGCGCTGGCCGTGGCCGAGACGATTACCCCCGATGAGATGAAAGCGCGGATGGAGCCCTTGGCGATTGCCGGTTCGCCGCTGCGCCTGCTTGCCCAAGAGCAGATCGCCATGGCCGAGCTTGCGGCAGGCGACAAAGAGGCCGCAATCGCGGCGATGAAAGCGATTCTCGAGGACGCATCGGTCACTCGGGGCTTGCGCGACCGCGCCTCTAGCTTGATTGTAGCCTTGGGCGGCACGCTCGAAACCGACACGGCGGCTGCCTCGCAATAGGGCGGCGCCGAACATAGCGAAGAAACTGGGAGGGACACACCGTGACGGTCAAGATGCTTCTGACGACGGTTCTGGCAGCGGGACTGGTGACCGCCTGTTCGGCCCCTGACATCATCCTCCCCGGAGAGCGGTTCGATATCCGCGACGGCATGGCCAGCCAGCAGGCAGAGCAGGTGAACCAGTCGCGGCGCATCAGCCTGCCATCGGCGCGGACCAACGCCGACTGGACCCAGCGCAACGGCGGCCCGCAGCACCAGATCACCCATCCGGCGCTGGCCGCGAATTTGACCCAAGTCTTTGCCGCACCGATCGGCGAAGGGAACTCTCGCCGCGCCCGCATCACATCGGAACCCGTCGTGTCAAACGGCGTGATCTATACGCTGGACGCCCGCGCGACCGTGACCGCCACGGCCACGAACGGTGCACCCGTCTGGACCGCGTCGGTCGCCTCTGACCGCGACGATTACAACAGCGCCTCGGGCGGCGGCATCGCCGTCTCCGGTGCCCGCGTCTATGTGACCACGGGCTACGGCGATCTGGTCGCGCTGGACGCGGCCTCGGGCAACGAACTGTGGCGTCAGGCCATCGGCGCACCCGCCGGTTCGGCCCCCACGGTTTC
>JALQXR010000136.1 GCA_023263105.1 Marivivens sp.
GTGCGCGTAGTGACGTGCAGGGGTTTCGTATTCGACGTGTGCCGTCGAAATCGTGATCCCACGGGCCTTCTCTTCCGGCGCGCTGTCAATCGCGTCATACGCTTTGAAGTCGCCAAAATACTTCGTGATCGCCGCCGTCAGCGTCGTCTTGCCGTGGTCAACGTGACCAATCGTGCCGATGTTCACGTGCGGTTTGTTACGTTCAAACTTTGACTTAGCCATCTGGCTCGAGCCTCGCGTCTTTGGGGGGCATTTCAAGCTGCCCGGTTCAACATCGCGGGCGATGTATTTTGCTTCGGACGGGAAATCAAGCTTTTTGCCCAGAAACCTGAACAACCGGCATCAATTCGTCACGCTGTCCGGTTCAAACCGGCCCCACCCCAACGACCTCAGTCAAATCGATAGGCCTTCGGGAAACCGTGCGGGGTCCGTTTGCCAACACTGGCGCGCGCGCCCAACCATTCGGTCATGTCGCTTTCGGTCCGCGTCTTGCCCCCGCCCATCGTCCAGCTCAGGCCGTCCGACCAGTTGAAGGTGGTGATGTCCGACAGGCCACCGTCAAGCTCTAGCAGGCCCTGACGACCCCGCGCCTTGTTGTATTTCTGAAGCCGGACACCCTTGCCGCGTCCCATTTCCGGAAGCTCGGTCACAGGGAACACCAGCAGCCGACCGTTCTGGCTGACAATCGCGATGTGGTCGCCATTGATCGGGCGGCAGACCGCGGCAACCACGTCGTCCTTGACGTTCAGCACCTGCTTGCCTGCTCTGGTCTGGGCCAGCACGCTTTCTTCGTCAAATACGAAACCGTCACCATCGGTCGAGGCAATGATCCGCTTGCCACCCGCGCGGCAGGTGAACATGTCGACGATTTCGACATCGTTGGGCAGGTCGATCATAAGTCGGATCGGCTCGCCCATCCCGCGCCCACCGGGAAGCGTATTGGCCTGAACGGTGTAGATCCGTCCATTCGCGCCAAGCACCAGCAGCCGGTCGGTCGTTTCGGCATGGAACATGAACCGGCCTTCGTCGCCGTCCTTGAACTTGACCTCGGCGGTCAGGTCCTGATGCCCCTTCATCGCGCGGACCCAGCCCATTTTCGAGCAGATCACGGTGATCGGCTCGCGTTCGATCAGGGCCTCTAGCGGGACCTCCTCGACCTCTCCGGCTTCGGCGAATTCGGTTCGGCGCGCGCCGCCGGGGCTGTTTTTGCCAAAGGTCTTGCGGGTCTCTTTCAGTTGCTCGGCGATGCGGGCCCATTGGAGGGTCTCACTGGCCAGCAAATCGTCCAGATCGGCGCGTTCCTGCATCAGCGCGTCGCGTTCCGCGACCAATTCCATTTCTTCCAGACGCCGCAAGGACCGCAGGCGCATGTTCAGGATCGCTTCGGCCTGCACTTCGGACAGCGACGGTTCGTCGGCTTCGCTGATGGTCCGACCGGCCAACGGCGACCGGTAATCGCGTTCCGAGGTCGCACGGACGTGATCCGCGCCCCAGTCTTCGTGCATCAGCGCGGTTTTCGGGTCGTCATCGTAACGGATGATGTCGATCACGCGGTCAAGGTTCAGGAAGGCCACGATCAGGCCCTCGAGCACCTCCAGCCGGTGGTCGATCTTTTCCATCCGGTGGATGCTGCGGCGCTGAAGCACGTCGCGGCGGTGATCAAGGAACGCGCGCAGCACTTCCTTCATCGAACAGACCTTGGGCGTGAGCCCGTCGATCAGCACGTTCATGTTCAGGCTGAACCGCACCTCTAGGTCCGAGTTCCGGAACAGCATGCCCATCATCATGTCCGGCTCGACCGTGCGCGCACGGGGTTCAAGCACGATACGGATGTCATCGGCGCTTTCGTCTCGGACATCGGCCAAAAGCGGGACCTTTTTGGTCTGGATGACCTCGGCCAGTTTCTCGATCAGCTTTGATTTCTGGACCTGATAGGGGATCTCGGTCACGACGATCTGCCACTGGCCACGGCCCAGATCCTCGACCGACCATCTGGCGCGCAGGCGGAAACTGCCGCGTCCCGTGCGATAGGCGTCCGCGATGGACTCGCGCGGTTCGACGATGACGCCGCCGGTCGGAAAATCTGGTCCGGGGACATATTGCAGCAACGTGTCGTCGCGGGCGTCGGGCGTCTTGATCAGATGCAAGCAGGCGCCGATCAGCTCATCCAGGTTATGGGGCGGTATGTTCGTCGCCATACCGACGGCGATGCCGCTAGAGCCATTCGCCAGAAGGTTCGGAAAGGCGGCGGGCAGCACGACCGGCTCTTCCAATGTGCCGTCATAGTTTGCGCGAAAGTCGACGGCGTTTTCCGTCAAACCCTCCATCAGCGCCTCGGCGGCGGCGGTCATTCGGGCTTCGGTATAGCGGCTTGCGGCGGGGTTATCGCCGTCGATATTGCCAAAGTTCCCCTGACCGTCGACCAGCGGATAACGGACGTTGAAGTCCTGCGCGAGGCGGGCCATCGCGTCATAAATCGCGGCGTCACCGTGCGGGTGATAGTTGCCCATCACATCGCCGGAAATCTTTGCGGATTTCCGGAATCCGCCGGTGGGCGACAGCCGCAGTTCGCGCATGGCGTAAAGGATGCGGCGGTGGACCGGCTTCAGTCCGTCCCGCGCATCGGGCAGCGCACGGTTCATGATCGTCGACAGGGCATAGGTCAGATACCGTTCGCCGATGGCTCGGCTTAGCGGTTCCGCAACGGTGTTGTCGCTGATCTTGGGGGTGTCGGGCTGCTCTGTCATAGAGGTTGTGTAGCCGCGCCTGCTGGCAGGGTAAAGTCGCCTTCCGCGCCGTAAGGTCACGAAGTTTTCGATGCGACTGGCGGACGAATCCGGCTATACCCCACCCCCGACACCGACCGTCAGGGCCAAAGTTTGTACCGGATCTATATTCCTCTGACCTTTCTGTTCCTCGGGCTCGCTTTCTACGGCGGCTCGGGCGGGAGCGACTTTGTCCCCCAGACACGCGCCGAACAGCCCGCGCCGGATACAGGACCAGTCGGGGACACGACGACGGCGGATGCGGCAACGGCGGATGACGACGCCACTTTCACGGCGCAACCGGACCCCCAGCCTGAGCCTCAGCCAGAGCCCCAACCGGACCCCCAGCCTGAGCCTCAGCCCATTGCCGAAAGCCCTGCCCCCGCGGCCCCTGCCCCCAGCGCGGCCGCCGACCCCGTCGCCATCGCCCAGGCGGTGGCCGAAGCCGCGACCGCAGCGGCGGACGGCGCGTTCACATCGCTTGCCGATGCCCGATCGAACCAGATCGGATTTTCCAACGATGCGGGCGCGATCCCGACACCCGCCCCCGAGGCCGACCCGACTGCTCTTTTGGCCGACGTACGGACAGTGACAGGCGACCGCGTCAACATGCGCTCGGGGCCGGGAACGGCCTATCCGGTGCTTGCGACGCTGGAACTGGGCACGCAAGTCGCGGTGCTTGAACAGACGTCGAACGGCTGGGCGCGGATCGAGGTAGCAGAGACTTTCGAAACCGGCTGGATGTCGCTACGACTGCTGTCGGAACCAGATCAATAACACCCAAGACAGAGGCAAAACATGGCAAGAACAATCCTGATCACAGGGTGTTCGTCCGGTATCGGACTGGACGCGGCGCGCGGGCTAAAGGCACGGGGCTGGCGCGTCTTTGCCAGCTGCCGCAAACCCGAGGACTGCGTCCGCCTGAAGTCCGAGGGCTTTGACAGCCCCCTGATCGACTACACCGACCCCGCCACGATCGAATCCGGTCTGGCCGAGGTACTGAAAGAAACCGGCGGCACCTTGGATGCGCTGTTCAACAACGGTGCCTACGCCATTCCCGGCGCGGTCGAGGACCTGCCCACCGATGCCCTTCGCGCTATCTTCGAGACGAACTTTTTCGGCTGGCATGATCTGTCACGCCGCGTCGTGCCGGTGATGCGGAAACAGGGGCACGGGCGGATCGTGCAGTGTTCGTCTGTGCTGGGGCTTGTCGGGGCGCAGTGGCGGGGTGCCTATGTCTCTACCAAATATGCGCTCGAAGGTCTGAGCGATGTCTTCCGGATGGAGATGCGCGGAACCGGTGTCGACGTCATCCTGATCGAACCCGGCCCGGTCACCAGCCTGATCCGCCAGAACGCGATCCCGCATTTCGAACGCTGGATCGACTGGAAATCCTCGGCGCGGTCCGAACGATATTCGGGGCTTCTGCACCGGCTTTACGAAAGCAAAGGCCCCGACAAATTCGAGCTTCCCGCCTCTGCGGTGACCGCGAAACTGGTCCACGCGCTAGAAAGCCCGCGCCCCAAGGCCCGCTACTACGTCACAGTGCCCACCTATATCGCCGGTGTCGCACGCCGCCTGTTGCCAACCCGACTCTTGGACCGCGTTCTAAGCTAGGACTGGCCGGGGCGCGACGATGCGGCCCCTTTCCTTTCGCGGGCTGGCTGCTACATCGGGACAAGACCTGATTTCGACCAAGGAGTGCCGACATGGCCAATGATCCGTTGTTCTGGGTGGTGGCAGTTGCCTGTCTCGCTGTTCTTGCGATCCTGATGTGGGGCGTTGGAACCTTTGGCAGAGGCGGCGAATACAACCGCAAGAACGCCAACAAGATCATGCGCTACCGGATCGGTGCGCAGTTCGTGGCGGTTCTTTTGATCCTGCTGTTCGTGTTCCTTCGCCGTCAGGGGGGCTAAGATGGTCGTCCTGAACAAAATCTACACCCGCACCGGCGACAAGGGCGATACCGCGCTTGGCAACGGCGACCGCGTGGCAAAGTTTTCGCCCCGTGTGTCGGCCTATGGCACCGTCGACGAAACCAACGCGACCGTGGGTCTGGCGCGCCAGCACGCGACCGGCGACATGGATGCGGCACTTGCCCGAATTCAAAACGACCTATTCGATCTGGGGGCGGACCTCTGCCGACCGGAAATGGCCAAGGACGCCCAGTCGCCCTACCCCGTTCTTCGGATGACGCAGTCTCAGGTTGACCGGCTAGAGCGTGAAATCGACGCGATGAACGCAGGGCTGGAACCGTTGCGTAGCTTTGTCCTGCCTGGCGGCTCTGCGCTGGCGGCCAACCTGCACCTGTGCCGCACCGTATCGCGCCGCGCGGAACGGCTGGCGGTAGAGCTTTCGACCGTCGAAGAGGTCAACGAAGCGGCGGTCAAATATCTGAATCGCCTTTCGGACTGGTTCTTTGTCGCGTCGCGGGTCGCGAACGATCAGGGTCGCGCCGACGTTCTTTGGGTGCCCGGCGCAAACCGCTGATCACGCAGGGCGACGGTCAAAAGGTCGCGCCCCGCCGCCCGAGATCAGCCACGCAAGGCCGAGTCGCCTTGTTTTCCGGCCATTCGCGGCGCCGCAAAGCAGCATGATGTTGCCGCTGTTAGCAATAACGTGGCGTGCCTGCGTCGTTCCGCGTCGATTTTGCACTGTTTTCTGCGCTGCTGCCTTGGTAACACCCAAGGCGAATACTGCACGTCTGCCATTGAAGGAGGCTCCTGCCAATGAAGGTCCTGGTACCTGTCAAGCGCGTGATCGACTACAACGTGAAAGTCCGGGTTAAGGCGGATGGAAGCGGCGTCGACCTCGCCAACGTGAAAATGTCGATGAACCCCTTCGACGAAATCGCTGTCGAAGAAGCAATCCGCCTGAAAGAGGCCGGCAAGGCCGAAGAGGTAATCGCGGTTTCCATCGGCGTAAAGCAATCGCAGGAAACCCTGCGGACCGCTCTGGCCATGGGTGCCGACCGCGCGATCCTGATCGAAGCCTCGAGCGACGTGCACACCGACATCGAACCCCTTGCCGTTGCAAAGCTTCTTGCCGCTGTCGCCAAAGAAGAAGGCGCCGGTCTGGTGCTTTGTGGCAAGCAGGCCATCGACAACGACATGAACGCGACCGGCCAGATGCTGTCCGCACTGCTGGGCTGGAGCCAGGCGACCTTTGCCTCGAAAGTCGAGATTGACGGCGACACCGCCAAGGTGACCCGCGAAGTCGACGGCGGCCTCCAGACCATCACCGCACAGATGCCGGCGATCATCTCGGTCGACCTGCGCCTGAACGAGCCGCGCTATGCGTCGCTGCCCAACATCATGAAGGCCAAGAAAAAGCCCCTTGAAACAGTCACGCCAGAGCAGCTTTCGGTAGAGGTCAAGACACACGTTACCCAGTGCAGCGTTGCGCCGCCTCCAGAACGAGCAGCGGGCATCAAGGTAGAAGAC
>JALQXR010000137.1 GCA_023263105.1 Marivivens sp.
AGAGGCGACGATATTCTTACCGGGCGACATCAGCGGAAACAGAGCCATCAACTGAGCGGCGTGGCCAGACGAACAGCACACCGCGCCCGCGCCGCCTTCCAGCATCGCGATACGGGTTTGCAGCGCGGCAACGGTCGGGTTGGTCAGGCGCGAATAGATATAGCCGACCTCTTGCAGGTTAAAGAGCCGAGCGGCGTGTTCGCTGTCTTTGAAAACATAGGCCGTGGTCTGATAGATCGGGACCTGCCGAGCGCCCGTCGCGGGGTCGGGCGTGGCGCCGCCATGAATCTGTAGGGTGTCGAAACCATAATGCGGTCCGTCGGTCATCTCTGTCTCCCAATAATGGCTGGCCGTTCGGGCCATTGCGGCGCCAGACTAGGGCGACTTGGGCGCGGTGACAACGGGGCGAAACCGGCGGCCTAGCGCATCCAGAAACCGTTGGCCTTAATCTTGTTGCGGATCTGCTTTTCCTTGGTCGGAAGGTCGTTGCGGTCGAACAGCGCGCGCACTTTGGCGCCGCGACCCTGATAGATCATCCGTTTGATCGGGTCATAGTCCTTCAGGACCTTCTTAACCTTGTTCGGGGCTGCGACCTCTTCCAGCACTTTGACCACGCGGTCGGATTCGCGGGCATAAAGCAGCGGCAGCATCCGCCAATGACAGGTCACATCGCCGTCCAGTCCGGACAGGTCCGGCCCCGGACGGCCGCCTCCGAAGGAATGGATCACCAAGGGCAGCGTGACCTGATCCAGCCAAGGATCTAGCGACTGGATCACCAGCTCTTCCGGTCGGTCGTCGCGGATCGCCAGCGCCCAAGTCAGAAATCGATCGCCAAAGGCGCGGGGGTCGGCCCCGAAGAACCAGCCTGCATTGAAATACAGGTAACGCCCCCAGTATTCGTCCGGCTCCGACAGGTCGAGCGAACTGTCAAAGTCCAGATCGAACTTGTCGTAGAGCGATTTCCAGATCGCCGTGTAGCCCGGCCAATAGAGGTCCTCTTCGGGCCAAGTGCCCTCGCGCCGCATCGATGCCGAGGGCCGGTCAAAGTCGAAAGCGATCTCGGCCAGTTCACCGGTCACCAGCGTGTCCGTGTCAAAAAAGACAAACGGCTCTCCGGCGGGGAGCGTCGCCAGACCTTCGATCTTGTTGCCATAGGGGTATTCGGTACCGAAGTGGCGCGACTCGAACCCCACGATTTCGGCACCAAGGGACAAAAGGACCTGACGGGCGGCGTCGGACATGCGCGGGTCGGAACCCCAGCGCGGGCCGGGCTGGGGTTCGGCGACAATCAACCGACCCTTGAACCTGGGCGAGTTCGCCCTGAGAGACGCGGCGAACAGGATCGCCTCGTACTGCAGGCGTCCGCCTTGCCCCACGATCATGATGTTGAAAGCAGGTGCTGATTTGCTTTGGCCCATCTAGGTCACCTGCCGTTTGGTTCCGGTTTTGCCTGTTATTCGGTCCAATGCTAAATCGAACGGACCCGCGCGTCGAGGGTGGCTTTGCCCTAAGGTTGTGGATCCGCGGCGTCGTTCAAAAGTTGGTCGAATGCACCAAGGCAGTCCTGCCAGATGGACCGCAGGGCATCGATATCCTGTGTCGGGTCGCTCGCGGTTCCGGATTTGATGTTGGATTCGATTTCATTCAGCTTTTCCCTAAGCTGTGCTGCGCCGAAGGTCGCGGCGGATCCGGCCAGCTTGTGCGCCTTTCTGGCCCAGTCTGCGGGTGCCTCGCCGGCGGCTTGCGGATCCAGAGCGGCGATTTCGCGCGACATTTCGGCCTGGAAGGCCCCCATCAGCCGGTCAAAATCTGCGGTCGTAATGTCGCGCCGCAGCCGCAACACCAGATCTTTATCAATCGGGCTGCGCGTGCGCTTTGGGGAAAGGCGGTCTGGGGGCGGGGCGGTTTCGGAGAAGATCGATGAGATGAGTATCGACAACGACCCGCGCGAAATCGGTTTCAGAATGGTTTGCGTCATGCCGATGTCCTGAAACCTCTCGATCTCGTCTGGCAGGGCATGCGCGGTCAGGGCGACGACGGGCGTGTGAATGTTGGGGCCGTCTCCGCCAAGGATCAGTTCGGTGGCTCTTGCCCCGTCCATCCTTGGCATCGAGATGTCCATCAGGATCAGGTCGAATTTCTGGGCCTCGGCGGCTTCGACAGCCAGTTGGCCGTCTTCGACATCGGTCACAAAGTGGCCCATGCCCTTGAGCATGTCGGCGGCAAGCTTGCGGTTAACAAGGTTGTCTTCGACCAGAAGGATCTTGATCGGGCGGGTGACCTCGGGCTGGTCGGCCGCCAGGTTTCCGGCGTTTCGCGGCAAGACGGTTTCGTCGGTGATCGGCAAGGGCAACCTGACCCAAAAAAGCGTGCCTTCGCCCGGTTCGCTTTCCAGACCGATGGTGCCCTTCATGACCTCGGTTTGTCTGCGCACGATCCCGAGGCCGAGGCCGGTCCCGTCCGCGTCGCGGTTGTAGTTGCTGTCAAGCGTCACAAAGTCGTCGAACACCCGTTCCATGTTTTCCGGCGCGATCCCGATTCCTGTGTCCACCACCCTGATTTCAACCGTTTCGGTCTGGCCGATCCTCTGCGCCTCGATATGGATTTCGCCGTTCTTGGTGAATTTGACGGCATTGCCCAGCAGGTTCATCACCACCTGCCGGATACGCGCGGGGTCGCCTTTGACGGCGCCAAGCCCGTCGCTTTGCATTTCGCACCGGATCAGGTTGTTGCGCGCCTTTGCGACGGCGGACTGGCTGCTGCAAACCTCGAGCAGCAGTTCCTCAAGGTTGAAAGGGGTTTGCGCCACTTCGACCTGTCCGGCGTCCAGCCGCGAGATCTCTAGCACGTTGTTGACGTGGCTCAGCAGCAAAGAGCCGGAGTCCCGCATGATGTCCAGATAACTTTGCTGCTGCTCCGTCGTCTTTGTGGTGTCGATCAGGTCCAGCGCGCCAAGAACCCCGTTAAGGGGGGTGCGCATTTCATGGCTCATCACCGCAAGGAGCCGGGCCTTTGCGCGTTCGCCGGCGACGGCGCGGTCGCGGGCCTCTAGCAGGTCGCTTTCCGCTTTGACGCGGGTCGAGATGTCCCTGAGGAAGGAAATGAAGATTTCGCCGCCCTCGCTCCGCGCCGCGGAAATCGACAACTCTACCGGAAAGATATGGCCCATCTTATGTTTGGCATCCAAACGCAATCGTCCTTTGCCGATGACCCGCTTTTCGCCGGTGGACAGGTGGCGTGTCATCGCCATTTCATGGGCTTCGACAAGATGTTGGGGGATGATCAGCTTTGACAGTTCGGCACCGACGGCCTCGGCCTTTTCGTAACCGAAGGTGGCGACCGCGGCGTCGTTGTATTCGATGACCCGACCCTGCTGGTCGGCCACGATAATCGCATCCAGCGACGCCTCTGCAATCGCGGCGAGCCGTTCGCGTGCGAGTTCCTGCGCATGTTCCTGACCGCGGCCGATTTGCAGAAGCCGCATCAGGACAAGGACCGAAATCAACAACATCAGAACCACGCCTGCCAAGACGCTGCCCAGCCGGATCAGCGTCCCCGAAAGCTCGATCCGTCGTCGTTCGGTTTCATCTGTCGCGACCCGCAGCCCGGCCAGCATCAGCCCCCTGACATCCGGTTTGACCGCGTCCGAGGCAGAGCGGAGCGACCGTAGGTTCGCGATCAGTTCGGCATCGTCGGCATCGATGACAGGGATCGCGCCTTCCAGAAATCTGCGCACGTTTCCAAGATGCGGGGTGACCTCTGCCTGGCTCCGGAGAGTGGCAAATTGCGGCGCGCTCTGGAACAGCTGGACGCGGCTGTAGAAAATGTCGAACCGGCGGCGGACATTGAACAGTTCTTCTTCGGGCGTCGTCGACAGCTCTGCCCGGATCAGCGCGTAGGTAAACGAATCGTGCTCGACCTCGCCTTGGATGAGCGACCATTGGCGGTTGTCGGTGTTGGCGGTGGCCAGCGCGTCGATCTGGTTGCGCAGGTCCGAGCCAAGGTAAGTGATCGCAAGCGCACAGGAAAACAACGACAAGGCGGCAAGGGCGACACGCAGGTAACCCGTCAGGGCCTTCGTATTTCTTGCCTTTGGTGTCACTTTGATTTGCGTTCCTTGTCTTGCGGAGGTTCCGCGATCTTTGGGTAATTCAATTGCTGTGGACTGTCGGGCAGTCTGGTATTGCAAGGACCATCATGCCGACGGCAGGTGATCGCTAGAATAGTTTCTTGTCACCCGACCGGATTGTCGATCACGTGTCGCGTTTTTGGTGCAAAACGTCCGAGCAGGCGTTGATTTCAGTAAATTTTTAGCCTCTTTTTTAGTCATTCACATTTTTGTTCCATATAATGGACTTCACATCGCCGGGGTGACGCATACAACTTAAGGCCGTTGGGCAAATGCTCGGCCAAAGGTAGGCGCCTCAGCTTCGGCGTGACTCTAGCTCTAGTCAAAGTTATTGAATCATTGCTTAATTCTCATATTCAGATCAACGATCCCTTAACAGCATCATGGAAGCCCCGTGCCGCCCGCTTTGTAACCGGTGGCAAATGCTGGTACTTTGGCGTGACGCCTGACACCGCGTCTGTTTTGGAAATGCCAACCGGCCATTCAAGAGTTTCGAAGACCACCACAGGGAATGTCACGTGCGTATCCTAATTGCAGACGATCATGATCTGGTTCGTGACACGATTGCCCTTTTGTTGAAAACCGAAGGCATCCCCGAAGTTTCGACCGCGTCGTCTCTGGAAGAGGCGATGTCCTTGGTCGGACGGGAGGGGACCTTTGATCTGATCTTGCTTGACTACACGATGCCGGGGATGGACGGGCTGAGCGGTCTGAGCCGGATGATCGAGGCAAACGGGCAGGGGACCGTCGCGATCATTTCAGGCAATGCGCCGAAATCCGTCGCCGAAGATGCCATCGCCGCCGGTGCCATCGGTTTCGTGCCCAAAACGCTGCCGTCGAAGTCGATGGTCAGTGCGGTCCGGTTCATGATCGAAGGCGAGGTCTATGCGCCCTTCGGGTTCATGAATGCGGCCGAGGACGACTCGATCCTGAGCCTGAGCCCCAGAGAGTCCGATGTTCTGCGCGGCCTGTGCAAAGGCAAGTCAAACAAGGAAATCGGGCTGGATCTGAACCTGCAGGAAGTGACCATCAAGCTGCACGTAAAGACGCTGTGCCGTAAGCTGGACGCAAAGAACCGCACACACGCCGCGATGATCGCCCGCGACCGCAATCTGATCTGACCCAAAGGGCGACCGGACCGCTACGTGTCACCGCATAACCGCCACGACAAGCCGCGCGGTGTCATTCCAGCGGATCACAGGCCATTCGCCCGCGTTTTTGCCAAGCCTTGATCAATCGGCAAAGACATGTGCCTGCGCAGGATTGAAGTCAAAGGACACGTTGGACCCGATCGACAGAACCGCATCTTCTGCCAAAGCGGCGATGATTTTTGTTCCGTCGGCAAGCTTTATTTCGACAACGGTTTCGCTGCCGAGGCGTTCGGTGAGTGCGACGACACCGCGCATTTTGCCTGCATCGGCCGAGGCAGGGTGCAGGTATTGTGGCCTGACCCCAAGCGTTGCGGGCTGGCCCACCTTGAATATGCGGCCCTTGCTCGGGACAGATATCGGGTCGAGCGAGGGGTTGCTGACCGTGACTGTGTCTTCGTCGACCGCATCAACGCGCACCGAGATAAAGTTCATCGAAGGCGCGCCCAGAAATCCTGCTACGAACAGGTTTTCTGGTTCATGATAAAGCTCCATCGGCGCACCTGCCTGCATGACCATGCCGTCTTTCAGCACCACGATCTTGTCGGCCAATGTCATCGCTTCGACCTGATCGTGGGTCACATAGATCATCGACGCACCAAGGTCGCTGTGCAGCTTGCCGATCTCCATCCGCATATCCATGCGCAGCGCCGCATCCAGGTTCGAGAGGGGCTCGTCAAAGAGAAAGACCTTTGGGTCACGCACGATCGCCCGACCGATCGCCACGCGTTGACGCTGTCCGCCCGACAGTTCCGAGGGGCGCCGTTTCATCAAATGCTCCATTTGCAGGATGCGGGCGGCTTCGGCGACCTTGGCGTCTTTTTCGGCTTTGGGCGTCTTGTTGATCGTCAGACCAAACGCCACGTTTTCCTCGACCGTCATATGCGGGAAAATCGCATAG
>JALQXR010000138.1 GCA_023263105.1 Marivivens sp.
ATAGCGCTGACTTTTCCGCTGGCTGCTGCCCTTTTGCGCTGACCGGACGCCGCCAGAACACTGCTTCGAACCGCCCCCAAAACGGGTCGTCGCGCCCGACCGGACCGACGCAATGCCAACCCCCGAACCCTACCAGACAGGAGCCCACATGCGCCGCAAACTCGCCGCCGGAAACTGGAAAATGAACGGCTCGACCGCCTCGCTCGCGCAGGTCGCCGAACTGATGGCCGCCAACCCTGCCCCGTCGGTAGACATACTGATCTGCCCCCCCGCGACGCTGATTGGCCAAATGGCGACCGCCTGCCTCGGGACCTCGGTCGCGGTCGGGGGACAGGATTGCCACGCCAAGACCTCGGGCGCGCACACCGGCGACATCTCGGCCGCTCAACTGATGGACGCGGGCGCAAGCCATGTGATCGTCGGCCATTCCGAGCGCCGCACCGACCACGCCGAAACCGATGCGACCGTCCGCGCCAAAGCAGAGGCAGGGATCGCCGCAGGTCTGACGGTCGTCATCTGCATCGGCGAAACCCTCTCCGAACGCGAGAGCGGCAAGACCCTTGATGTCGTGGCCCGCCAACTGGCCGGATCCATTCCCGACAGCGCCACCGGCGAAACAGCCGTGATCGCCTATGAACCGGTCTGGGCAATCGGCACTGGCAAGGTCCCGACCCTCGACCAGATCGCAGAGGTCCACGCCGCCATTCGCGCCGCGCTGGTTGCCCGTTTCGCAACCGACGGCGCGCGGATGCGCATCCTCTATGGCGGATCGGTCAAGCCCGACAATGCCGCGGCGATCTTTGGCGTTCCGGACGTTGACGGCGCGCTCGTCGGAGGCGCGAGCCTAAAGTCCGCCGACTTTTCGCCCATCATCGCAGCCCTCTCCAACGCCTGAGCTTCTTTGGTCCCTCACTCCGGGGGGCCGACCGAAGGGAGGCGGGGCAGAGCCCCAAATGCAACGCGGCGCCGGATCACCGGCGCCGCGCTTGTTTTCAGCAGGACAACGGGATCACTTCACTATGATTTCCGGCCCCATCACCGCCGTCGGCAACACGGTCGACAACCATGGCACATAGGTGATCAGGATCAGGAAAACAAAGAGCACCATAAGGAACGGCAGCGCGGCGCGCACCACGGCCATCATCGGCATTCCCGCGACGCCCGACGTCACGAACAGGTTCAGACCCACCGGCGGCGTGATCATCCCGATTTCCATGTTCACCACCATGATGATGCCCAGATGGATCGGGTCGATCCCCAGTTCGATCGCAATCGGAAACACCAGTGGCGCCACGATGACGATCAGCCCCGAAGGCTCCATGAACTGACCACCGATCAACAGGATCACGTTGACCACGACCAGGAACATGATCGGCCCGAGTCCCGCCTCCAGCATCGCGCCGGCAATGGCCTGCGGGATCTGTTCGTCGGTCAGAACATGCTTCAGGATCAAAGCGTTGGCGATAATGAACATCAGCATGATCGTCAGCTTTGCCGCGTCCAGCAGAGTTGAACGGGTGTCCTTGTGCCAAAACGCCGAAACCATCCGCGGGAGACCGCGCGCCAGCGCCGCTCCGCCAAAGCTCACCGATCCGGCGATACCTTCGCCCGCCGTGACCATCTGCTGCGCGGGCTTCGAAAACAGCCCAAAGACGATATAGGCGATGAAATAGGCCACACCCATGCCGATCACGACCCAGATCGCGGTCAGCCCAATGCCGCCGAACAGCGCAAGCGACAACAGCGACCCTTCGGAATAGGGAAAGGCCGCCGGAACGGTCAGCGCGGCGATGACAACAGCGACCGACGCCGCGATCCGTCCCGTCTGGGCACGGCCCGACTTTGCCAGCGTCGCAAAGATCATCGACAGCACAAGCGCCCCGACAATCGTCACCGCACCCCAGGTCGCAGCCGTCTGGAACGCCATCGCCCAGCTTCCGGCCATCCATCCGCTGAACAGCGCGCCAAGCACCACCATCAAGGTGACACCGATCACACGGAGTCCCAAGAGTCCGCGCGCCACATCGGCCTGTTCCAGCAGCGGCCGGTCCCGAAGCGGCCCCATGTCGCGATAGACAAAGCTCGCCACGAGGAAGGCATAAACCGCGCTTACGGCAGCGGCCTCAGTCGGGGTAAAGATCGCTCCGGTGATGCCCGGAACGCCATAGATGCCGACCATGATGATCACGATCAACAGCAGGCCCCACAGCGCATCGCGGCCACCGTCATAGATTTCGCCCCAGCCCTGCCATTCACCTTTGGGCATGTTCTTCAAACGGGCGATCACATAGATCGTCACCATCAGCATCAGGCCTGCCAAAAGTCCCGGAATGACCCCGGCAAGGAACATCCGCCCGACCGAAACGTCGGTCGCGCTTGCGTAGACCACCATCACGATCGACGGCGGGATCAGGATGCCCAACGTCCCCGCGTTACAGATGACGCCTGCGGCGAATTCCTTCGTGTAGCCCACCTGACGCATCGCGGCGATCACGATCGATCCGATCGCAACCACGGTGGCGGGCGACGATCCCGACAAAGCCGCGAACATCATGCAAGCAAGAACACCCGCGATGGCAAGCCCGCCCTGCAGGTGCCCCACGCAGGCAATCGCGAACCGGATGATCCGCCGCGCCACGCCGCCCGTCGACATGAACGACGACGCAAGGATGAAATAGGGGATCGCCAGCAGCGTATAATGGCCGGCCATCGCCTGATACATCGACTGCGAAACCGACGCGAGCGAGGTGTCCGAAAAGGCCAGAAGAAAGATGATCGACGACAGCCCGAGGCTGACCGCGATCGGCACACCAATCAACAGCAGTCCGATGATCAGAACAAAAAGAAGAACGACTTCCATAACTTAGGCCTCTCGGTTCTGGGCTGCGGCTTCTTCGACCGCGTCTTCGGCTTCGTGGCTGACGATCAGGCTGTCCTGTTCGCCGTTCCAGACACGGACGGTGGCCTGAACGATGCGCAGAAGGATCAGCGCGGCTGCGATGGGCAGGATCACATAGGGCACCGTGCGCGGCAGTTTCGAATAGGTTTCACCGTAGTTGATCCAGTCTTCGAGGAACTTCAGAAAGCCCGGCATGGGGATCTGGTCGGTCTCGAAATAGCTGGTGCCACGTGTGTTCCAGTCGATGCCGGTCGGCAACCAGCGTCCGGTCGTGCGCGGCAGTTCCGCAAAGGGGGCCCAGTAGTCCCAGGCGCCTTTCAGCAGCAGCACCGCGAAAAAGATACAGATCGCCCCGCTGATCAGACCCATGATCCGGCGGCTGCGCTGTGACAAAAGATTGGTGACGGCATCGACACCCAGGTGGGCGGTGACCTTGAATCCATAGGCGATCCCGATCATCACGAGCCACGCAAAGAGCGTCAGAACGACCTCGAGGCTCCAGATCAGGCTGGCATTGAACAGGTAGCGCCGGATGACGTTCAGAAACGTCAGGACCGTCATCAGCCCCAGCGTCATGGCCAAGACGTTTTCCTCAAAACTATGGACAAAGCGCGCGACCTGTCCCTTCGGTTCATATTTCCAGCCGCCTGCCATGGCAGAGCCCCCTGTCCTATTCGTGGATATCGGTCTTGGGTAGAAACAGGGCCCGACTGCGCGGCAGTCGGGCCCTGCCCCAATTTATCGCATCATAAGCCTGAAGGCTTACATGCTTTCGTTGATCGCCTGTGCAGCGTCGATGTTTTCCTGACCGACTTCTTCAGCGAACTGCTCCCAAACGGGCTTCATGACTGCGACCCACTCGGCACGCTGCTCGGGTGTCAGTTCACGAATGACGCCACCGGCATCCAGGATCGCCTGACGGGCTTCCGCGTCGACCTGAGCCACGGCTGCGTTACGCTCGGTGGTGACTTCGTTGAAGATGGTCAGCAGCTGGTCACGAACGGCCGGATCAAGGCTGTCAAGGAAATCGACCGAGGAGATCACCATATAGTCGATGATGCCGTGGTTGGTTTCGGTGATGCCGTCCTGGACTTCGAAGAACTTCTGGCCGTAGATGTTCGACCAGGTGTTTTCCTGACCGTCGACAACGCCGGTTTGCAGCGCGCCATAGACTTCGGCAAAGGCCATCGGCTGCGGGCTTGCGCCAAGCGCTTCCATCTGGGCGACAAGCACGTCAGAAGGCTGGACGCGGAACTTCAGGCCGTTTGCGTCCGACGGGCTGATCAGCGGCACGTTGGCCGAGATCTGCTTCATGCCGTTGTGCCAGTAGCCAAGGCCCTGAACGCCGCGGCGCTGCATGCTGTCAAGCATCGCCATGCCGGTTTCCGAGGCCTGGAACGCGTCGACCGCTTCGATGTTCTTGAACATGAACGGAAGGTCGAACAGGCGGAACGACTTGGTGATCGATTCAAACAGCGACAGCGACGGGGCGGCCATCTGCACGTCGCCGCGCAGCATCGCCTCGATCACCTGTTCGTCGGTGTAGAGGGTCGAGTTCGGGAAGACTTCCATGCACATGGTGCCTTCCATCTCGGCGTTCACGCGCTCCATCAGCAGGTTGGCCGCGATACCCTTGGGGTGGCGGTCGGTGTTGGTGACGTGGCTGAACTTGACGACGATTTCGCCATCGTCGCAGGCGGCGGGATCAGCATAGGCCGCACCGGCGACCAGAGCGAGGGCAGCGGCCGAGGTGGCCAGTTTCGCGAATTTCATGAGGTCCTCCCAAAGAATCATTTTCCAGATCGCGCGGCGGTCCTTGTCGGATGCTGTTGCGCGGATCACGGTTATGAGAGCCGGTCCCCGCCCCGCCCCGCAATAATCAATTCGGGCTCTGGCCCATGCTGGTTTTCCGCTAGTATTACCAAGGGGTTAAACGGGTCTATCCGCTTCGATTTCGAAAATGCTGCGGCTGCACGGGCGAGAATGCACACAGATGATTGCGTTAACTGTGCGAAAATCCGCACAGCTCGCGACTCGGGAATCATCCCTCGGGGCGGTCGTCGGCGCGGTAGTCCTCGGCCCGGACGTCGTGCCGCGCGAGCTTGTCGTAGAAGGTCTTGCGCGGCAATTTCAGCCGTTTCGCGGCCTCTGTCGCATTGCCTTGCGTCTTGCGGAGCGCATCGATCAGGATGCTCTTTTCGACCCGCGCCATCTGTTCGGACAGCCCAAGACCCGTCGTCTCTTCGGTTTCGCCCAGCCCCAGCGCGAACCGCATCGCGTCGTTCATCAGCGCCCGCGCATTGCCCGGCCAGTCCTGCGCCATCAGCCTTCCGAAAATCTCGGACGGGATGTCGGGGACCTTGAGGTTTGCCTGTTCGCAGGCCAGCGCCACATAGTGCCGAAACAGCACGGGGATATCCTCGGTCCGTTCCCGCAAGGCGGGGATGCGGACGCGCATCAGGTCCAACCGGTAGAAAAGATCGGCGTTGAACCGCCCCTGTTCGACATCCCCCGACAGATCGCGCGTGGTGCCCGCGATGACGCGGCACCCCGATGTTTCCAGCGTTTCGGCCAGCAGGAATTGCGTGGCCATCGGCAGGGCCCCGACTTCGTCCAGATAAAGCGTGCCCGCCCCCGACTCCTCGATCGACAGGCGGAGCGTTTCGGGTGCCAAGCCCGCCGCCGCGCGTTTCACAAAGGGATGGCGCGAACTCGAGGACAGCAGGTGGATGACCTCGGCAACCTTGGGCGTGCCCGATCCGGGTTCTCCGGTGACCAGAACCACACCGTCCGCCCGCGCCACGGCGCGCACGCGGTCCCGAAGCGCATTGGCAAGATCCGAGGTCCCGAACAGCATCCGCGCCGCCGCGTCCCCGCTTTCGCTGACCAGCCGCCCGCGTCGGGTTTCCAGCACCTCTGCCCGCCGCGCCAAAGCCCCGCGCACGGTCTCGATCAGGTCGGACGGCGCGCAGGGTTTTTCAAGAAACGAATGTGCCCCTGCCTCCATCGCGCGCACGGCCATGGGAATGTCGCCTTCGCCGGTCAGCAAGATGACCGGAAGGTCAGGGTCGATCCGCGTGGCATAGTCCAGAACGTGGAACCCGTCCCGACCCGGCATACGGATGTCGGTCACGATCACCCCGTCGAAGGTGGATGTGATGTGGTCCTTTGCCTCGACAAAGGATCCCGCCAGCAAGGGCTGCAGATCGGCAAGCTCCAGCGACTGGCCCAGAGCCTCGCGCACGGCGATGTCGTCGTCGATCATGAGCAC
>JALQXR010000139.1 GCA_023263105.1 Marivivens sp.
CCAAACTCTAGCGGGACCTTGCGCCGACCCGAACCGGCTGCAGGTCTCCGCCGGTGTCGGCGCCCAGACCTCCGCGCGGTTCGTCGTCATCGTCATCCTCGGCCATGCCCATGACGGCGATGGCAAACTGGACGCCCGCGAAAACCACCCCGTTGGCAAGAAACAGCATCAGCACCGCCAGCCAGCCCTTGTCCGAGGTCAGGATCAAGTGCCGCAGACCCGCGACGTCAAATCCGATCAACAGCCCGACAAAGACGGCAGCAATCCCGAACCCTATCGCGACATGGCGGATATAGAGCCGGATCAGATCCGGCGGCGGGTTGGCGAACATGGGCGGTCCTCCTTGTGCGGACAGCCTAGCCGCGCCAGACTGTCAGGACCATGCGACAGGTTGCTCGGGGGTCTTGATGGATTATGAAACGGTCGATGCCGAGGACTTCGGGCGCAGCCTGACGGGAATCGGGCTGAACCTGCTGGTGCGGGATGTCATGCGCGAGGCCGCGTTTCTGACCAAGGTCTTCGGCATGACCGCGCATCGGGTATCGCGGGATTTCGCGATCATGGCGTCGGGGCGCGACGTGCTTCAACTGCACGCCGACCATACGTTCCATTCGCACCCCCTGCCGTCGCTGCTGCCCGAAGCGGGACCAAGGGGCGGAGGCATCGAAGTCAGGCTTTATGAGTGTGACCCCGACCGCGCCGCCGACCGCGCCGCAGCGCCAGAGTGGCGGGCAACCATCCTGCAGCAGCCCGCGGACAAACCGCACGGGCTAAGAGAATGCGTGATCCTGTGCGAGAACGGCTATGCTTGGGTGCCCAGCCGACCGTTGAAAGCGGATTAGAATGCTTCGGGGCGGGCTTCGCGGGCCATGTGGTCAAGCACGGCGTTCACGAACTTTGGTTCTTTGCTGTCGGGAAAGAAGGCCTCGGCCACTTGCACGAATTCGACGATGACGACCTTTGGCGGCGTGTCACCGGCGACCAGCTCAGAGCCAGCCGCACGGAACAAAGCGCGCAACGTCGGATCGATGCGGGCGATGGGCCATTTGGCCACCAGCGCGCGATCGGTCATCTGGTCGATCTTTGCCTGCTCGTTCACGGCCCGCTCGACCAGCGCACGGAACACGCCCGCGTCGCCTTCCATCATCTCGTCCCCTTCGTAGACCGCGCCAAAGCGATGGGTCTCGAACTCGGAACAGACGGATTCGACGGTCTGGCCCGCGGCCTCCATCTGGAACAGCGCCTGAACCGCATAGAGTCGCGACGCGGACTTGCGCTGACGCGCCGTGGGGGATTTCGAGGTCATGCGGTTGTTTTTCCTTCGCCCGAACGGGCCAAGAGAATGTCCCGCGTGAAACCTACGCCTTTTTCAGCGCGGCCCCACTTACGGGTCAAGGCGATCAGGTGCAAGGCCGCAGCGGCGGCACCTCCACCTTTGTTTTGATCAGCGGTGTCGGCGCGCACCTCTGCCTGCTTACGGTTTTCAACGGTGAGGATGCCGTTGCCGATGCACAGCCCCTGAAGACCCATCATCTGGATCGCGCGGCTCGAATCATTGCAGACCGTGTCATAGTGGGTGGTTTCGCCACGGATCACGCAGCCCAGCGCGACATAGCCGTCGAAATTGGACATGCGTTCGGCGATGCCGATGGCGGTCGGAACCTCTAGCGCACCGGGAACCTCGACCAGATCCCATGTGCCGCCCGCTGCCTCGATTTCCGCCTTGGCACCGGCAACAAGGTTGTCGGCGATATCCTTGTAATACGGCGCGACGACGATCAGCAGTTTGACCGGCGTGTCGAATTCGGGACGCGGAAGGACATAGTGCGATGCGCCAGCCATGGCTTACTCCTTGATCTTGCGGGTGCCGACGATCTCTAGGCCGTAGGCATCAAGCCCCACGATCTTCGGCTTCGGAGAGTTGGTCAGCAGCACGATGTCGGACAGGCCCAGCGACGACAGGATCTGCGCCCCCAGCCCGTATTGCCGCAAGGTCTTCGGAGATATCTCGTCATGTACGTCGACCTTCATTTCCGTGTCCCGCAGCAGAACGACGACGCCGCGACCCTCTTTGGCCACCGCTTCCATTGCGTCGCCGAATTCATGGGCACGGCCCTTGGGTCCGGTGCCGACGACATCCAGCATCGGGTCCAGCGCGTGCATGCGCACCAGAACCGGCTCGTCCGTGTCCAGGTCGCCCTTTGACAGAACGATGTGTTCGTCGCCGTGGATCTGGTCGGTATAGATCCGCATTTCCCAGTCGCCGCCGAATTCCGAAGTGATCGTCTCGGTCTTGCGCGGGGTAACGAGGTTGTCGTGGCGACGGCGGTAAGCGATCAGGTCACTGATCGTGCCAATCCGCAGCCCGTGTTTCTGGGCAAAGGCGACCAGCTCTGGCAGGCGCGACATGGTGCCGTCTTCGTTCATGATCTCGCAGATCACGCCCGAGGGGTTCAGTCCGGCCAACCGGCTCACGTCGACTGCGGCCTCGGTGTGGCCGGCGCGGACCAGAACGCCGCCGTCGCGCGCGCGCAGCGGGAACACATGCCCCGGCGAGGCGATGTCGACAGCCCCTTTGGAGGCGTCGATTGCCACGGCGATGGTGCGCGCACGGTCCGCCGCAGAGATGCCGGTCGTGACGCCTTCGCGGGCTTCGATCGATACGGTGAACGCGGTTTCGTGGCGGCTGGAATTGCTCTGGCTCATCAGCTTGAGCCCAAGCGAGTCGATCCTTGGTCCCGGAAGGGCCAGACAGATCAGGCCGCGCCCGTGGGTGGCCATAAAGTTGATCGCGGTCGGCGTCGCCATCTGGGCGGGGATCACCAGATCGCCTTCGTTCTCGCGGTCCTCGTGATCGACAAGGATGAACATCCGGCCGTTACGGGCGTCGTCGATGATTTCTTCGACCGACGATATGGCGTCGGACCAATCGCGCTCTACGGGACCGGGTTCTTCGAATGGCAGGCTCATGGTCTTCCTCTTTGCGTTGGTCAGCAGATAGACCAGCCGAGGCACCTTTGGAAGGGGCGAGCGGCAGGTTCCCAGCGTCATGGTTGCCACAGTCCCCCTGCGGGGGCGCACAGTGGGGGCGACCTCTATCGTCCGAAATGCGCCACGGGGCGCGACACTCAGCCCGACGGCGGGGCAAAAAACGCGTCACCGGAGATGCATCCGGCCAGTGCCCCCGCCGTGACCCATTCCCGTTCCAAAGCCGTTTCGGCCACCAGCAGATACCGGTCCCCCAAATGGCCGCGCGCACGGGTGATGTCCTTGATCTGGCGCCTCATGTCGCTCCAGCTTTGGGTCAGCGCAGGCGCAGGACAGGCCGCGTCCAGCCCGTCGATGCGGGCGACGTCCCCTGGGTCGAACGGACGATAGACCACGGCAACGCGGTCGGCGGGCAACCCGACAAGCCGAGCCTGCCGGTCCGCGGGCAGGCCGCCGTTCCGTGTCAGGCGCAACGCATTGGAAGAAAACAGGAAACCGATCAGGTCATGGCCGGTGCTGGCCCTGACGCTTGCGTAGGTCTTATAGGGCAGGCCCAGTTCCTGTGCCCGTCGGACGCGCAGGCGCACGACCTCGATCGGAAGCGTCGGCAGCAGCGCCTCGCGGGCTTTGGTCCAGGCGACACGGCGCCAGCCCTCTCCGGGTTCCATGGTCGGCCCGCCGTTATGGCCAAGACCGGGACCGGACATCAGTCGTATTCGCGCAGGCGGGCCACGTAACGGGCCATGGTGTCGACCTCTAGATTGATGCGATCGCCGACTTTGGCCACGCCCCATGTCGTGACCTCTTTGGTGTGAGGGATGACATTGACGCCAAAGGTGTCGCCCGAGACTTCGTTGACGGTCAGCGACGTGCCGTTCAGAGCGACGGACCCTTTCGGGGCGATGAATTTCGCCAGATGCTGCGGCGCGCGAAAGGTCATCCGCGTGCTGTCGCCTTCGGACTTCATGGCGATCATGTCGGCCACCCCGTCCACATGGCCCGATACGATATGGCCGCCCAGTTCGTCCCCGACCTTTAGCGCCCGCTCCAGATTCAGGCGCTTGCCCATGATCCAGTCACCGATATTGGTCATGTTCACGGACTCGGCGCTGATCTCGACGTCGAACCAGTTCTTTGGTGTCCGCCCCAAGGCAACCACGGTCAGGCACACGCCGTCGCAGGCGATCGAGGCCCCGATGTCGATCCCCGCCACGTCATAGGCGGTCCCGATCCGCGCGCGCAGATCGCCGCGCTTCTCAAGCTCTAGCACCTCGCCCATGTCGGTAATGATTCCGGTAAACATCCGCGGCCCTTTCCTTTGGTCCAGACCTAGACCCTGACCATGAGCGAGACAAGCCCAAGCCTCTGGCGCAAACGCCCGATCCGTCATATTTCCGCCTTGGACATAAGTTATGTTCACGCCACCAACTGCCCAGAACCGAGCCGCATGCCCGACCAGCAAAAACGCCACTTTCTGTTCCTCCAAGGACCGCACGGGCCGTTCTTTTTCCGGCTGGGGCGGATGCTGCGCGCGGCTGGGGCGGATGTGACGCGGATCGGCTTTAACGCGGGCGACTCGTTCTTTGCATTTCGCGATCCGGGATTTGTCGCCTTCACCGGGACGCCAGGCGAATGGCCCGACAAGCTGTCCGATCTGCTGGATGCCCGCGGCATCACCGACATCGTGCTCTATGGCGACACGCGCCCGATCCATGCCAGCGCGGTCAGGATCGCCAAAGACCGGAACCTGACCGTCCATGTGTTCGAAGAGGGATACCTCCGCCCCTATTGGGTCACCTATGAACGCGGCGGCAGCAACGGGCATTCGCGGCTGATGGAGCTGTCGGTGGCCGACATGCGGGCCGCGCTGTCGAATACGCCTCAGGATCACCCCGAACCGCCCGCCCATTGGGGCGACATGCGCCAGCACGTCTTTTACGGCGCCCTCTACCATTGGTTCGTTCTGTTCGCGAACCGGCAGTTCCGCAATTTCCAGCCCCACCGCGACCTGACCGTCGCCGCCGAGGCAGGGCTGTATTTCAAACGCCTCGCACTGATGCCGGCCCAGATGCTGGAGCGTATCGTTGCGACGTCACGGGTCCGTCGGGGCGGGTTTCCCTATCACCTCGTGCTGCTGCAGCTTGAACATGACTCCAGCTTTCAGATGCATTCGCCCTTTAAACGCGCGGAGGAGTTCATCGCAGAAGTGCTGGACGGCTTTGCGGCAGGCGCGCCGCGCCATCACCACCTCGTGTTTAAGGCCCATCCCCTTGAAAACGGCCGCTCTCCGCTGCGGCGGATCATCCGCACCAAAGCCAAAGCGCTGGGTCTGGCCGACCGCGTGCACTTTGTCCGAGGCGGCAAGCTCGCGCAGCTTCTGGATCACGCCCGCTCCGCTATCACTGTGAATTCGACTGCCGCGCAACAGGTTCTGTGGCGGGGGATGCCGCTAAAGACCTTTGGAACCGCCGTCTTTGACAAACCCGAATTCGTGTCGACCCAGCCGACCAGCGACTTTTTCGCCCGCGCGGAACGTCCCGATCTGGCTGCGTATCTGGATTACCGGACCTTTCTTCTGGAAACCAGCCAAGTCGCTGGCGGCTTTTATTCTGCGAAGGGCCGCAGGCAACTGCTGCGGCAGGTCGTCGATATGATGCTGGCACAGGACGATCCCTATCAGGCGCTGATCGCGGGGACCGCATCGGCCCGCCCCACCCTGCGCGTGGTCACCTGATCCGCCCCCGACGCCGCACCGCCAAGCGACATCCAAGCAACACCTCGTGGCGTCACTTTGGAATGGCACCAGACCTATGGCTAGCTTTTGGCTCTGGATTCCGGTACCTTACAGGCAAAACTTGAGGCAAAAACAGGTCGAGGAGACCGAGCAGTGACATCCTTTAGACAGCGCCTATCGCAAGGCGCGATCCTTCTTGCTGTGCTGGGCCTTATGGTCAGCTGCGGCCTGCCGCGCTCAGGTCCGAATAAGAACGAAATCTACGCAGGCTCCGTTTTGCGCGAAGGGGACGCATTTGTTCTGGTCGTCGACGACCGGATCAACCAGATCGCGGGCGTCCAACCGGCGCTGGGCTTTTCGTCGACCTTTGTGAACGCAGGGGGTGTCG
>JALQXR010000013.1 GCA_023263105.1 Marivivens sp.
GAAGCGCGTCACGAAATCCACCCCCACCATCACCACGATGACGACGATCATGATGACGATCATGACGGCGACCACGATGACGACCACCATGACCACGGCCATGACGAATTCGAAAGCTTTGTCGTGTCGATGGGCGAAATCGTGGACCCCAAAGCCTTTGCCGATCAGGTCGCCGAGGTGATCCGCAGCCACGATATCCTGCGCCTGAAAGGCTTTGTCGCGGTGACGGGTAAGCCGATGCGCTTGACGCTTCAGGCTGTCGGGCCGCGCGTCGACACCTATTTCGATCAGCCGTTCAAGGGCCCCCGCGAAACGCGGCTGGTCGTGATCGGAGAGGCCGGACTCGACCGTGCCGCCATCGAAAAGGCGCTCTGCGCATGATCAAGGTAGAGCGCGGCGATCCACTGCATCCGCAGGCCGCCGCGCTATTGCGTCAAAGCCACGCGCTGATGCAGGAGCTGTTCCCGCCAGAGGATAATTTCTTCCTCTCGTTCGAAGAACTCTGCGCGCCGGACATCCGATTTATGGTCGCACGGGAAGGCGACAGCGCGATACTGGGCGTCGGGGCTTTGGCGCTGCGCGCCGGTTATGGCGAGGTAAAGTCGATGTTCACCGACCCCGCCGCACGCGGAAAAGGCGTGGCGATCGCTATGCTCACCGCAATCGAAACCGAAGCGCGGGCCCACAACCTGCCGGCGCTAAAGCTCGAGACGGGAAATGTGCTGTATGATGCACACCGGCTTTATCAACGCGCCGGCTTTACGACCTGCGGCCCGTTCGGGGATTACCCCGATGCGGCCAGCTCGGTCTTTATGGAGAAGCGGCTGGGATGACCCTAGTCGTTCGCCTTTTTCGCCTTTTCGGCGTTTTCTTTCATACGGGCGAGCAACTCGGCTTTGTCCGGTCGTCCCTTGCCCAAGGTCTTTGGCGCGCCGTGGCGCTGTTCGTAGACGTTGCGCGGTTCGTGCCGACCTGTCTTCGAGTTGCCGGATTTGCTGTAGTCCATAATCTCGTCCTTGCTCTGGTCGGGTCCAGCAATGCCCCAATTCGCAGCGCTGAGCAAGGGAGCCTCTGATGCACCTTTTGGCCGCAACGCCGGGTAACATCGACGACGGTAAGGAACCGGTCGATCTGGGGCAGTCGCCTGCAGACGTCGTTGTGATCAGCGCGGCGGACACCGAACTGGCCGCGCTGTCGGGTGCGCGTGCCGAAATGAAGGATGCGCCGGACCTGCGTCTGGCCAGCCTGATGAACCTGCAGCATCCGATGTCCGTCGACCTACATCTGGACGACTGCGCGACCAAGTCGCGTCTGGTGGTTGCGCGGGTGCTGGGCGGGGCGGGATACTGGAAATACGGGCTAGAGCAATACGCCGCGCGCTTGCACGACGCCGGTGTGCCGTTCGCGGCCTTACCCGGCGACGACAAGCCCGACGAAGAACTGCGCCGCCTCTCGACGGTCGAGGCAGACGACTACGATACGCTCTGGTCCTATCTGGTCGAAGGCGGGCCGGAAAACGCGGCCAGTTTCCTGCGCTATACGCAGGCGATGCTGGACGGGTCCGAAAAGCCGGCCGCCGCCGCGCCTCTGTTGCGGTCTGGCGTCTATTGGCCGGGGGCGGGGGTCGGAGGCATCTCTGCGGCTCGGGCCGAATGGACAGAGGACGCGCCGGTTGTGCCGGTGGTCTTTTACCGCGCGCTCGTGCAGGGGGCGGGACTGAACCCGATCAACCGGCTGGTGCGCGCATTGCTGCGGGCGGGGCTTAATCCGCTGCCGGTGTTCGTCGCATCGCTCAAGGATCCACTCAGCGTTGCCACCCTTCATGCCCTGTTCGACGATGCCCCACCCGCGGTCATTCTGAACTGCACCTCCTTTGCGGTCGGCAGCCCCCATAGCGACGATCCCGCGTCGGTAAACCCGCTGGCCGCACCACAGGCCAACGACGCGCCGGTGTTTCAGGTGGTGCTGTCGGGCGGCACAGAAGCTGCGTGGAGCGACGGGCTCAGCGGACTTTCGGCCCGCGACATCGCCATGAACGTCGCCCTGCCAGAAGTGGACGGGCGCATCCTGTCCCGCGCGATCAGCTTCAAAGGCGAGGCCTATTTCGACGAGGCCACGCAATGCCCGATTGCGACCTATCAGGCCCGAGGGGATCGCATCGACTTCGTCGTCTCACTTGCGACACGCTGGGCGGCGCTTAGGTCAAAGCAGGTGGGCGACCGGCGCGTCGCTTTGGTCTTGGCGAACTATCCGAACAAAGACGGGCGGCTGGCCAACGGTGTCGGACTGGACACCCCTGCGGCCACTGTCGGCACTCTGCGGTCGCTGCGCGAGGCGGGCTATGCTGTGGACGGTCTGCCCGCTGATGCCAAGGACCTGATGGACCGGATCATGACCGGACCGACCAACTGGCTGACGGACCGATTTGACCGCGCGGGCGGAGAGTATCTGGATGGGGATACCTACAAAAAGAACTTTGATAGCCTTCCTTGGGGGATGAAAAATCAAATTGCCACACGTTGGGGTGAGCCCGAAGCCGATCCTTTCTGGCTGCCGGACGGTGGTTTCGCCCTGTCTATCCATTCGTATGGCAACGCCGTGGTGGGCGTTCAACCGGCGCGTGGCTATAACATCGACCCGACCGAAACCTATCACGCGCCGGACCTTGTCCCGCCGCACAACTACCTCGCTTTCTATTTCTGGATCCGAGAAAACTTTGGCGCGGATGCCGTGGTGCATCTGGGTAAACACGGCAACCTTGAATGGTTGCCGGGGAAATCCGTCGCCTTGTCCCAAGACTGCTGGCCCGAAGCCGTGCTTGGCCCCCTGCCGCATCTCTATCCGTTTATCGTCAATGATCCGGGCGAAGGAACGCAGGCAAAGCGCAGGACTCAGGCCGTCATTGTCGACCACCTGACGCCCCCGCTGACCCGCGCCGAAAGCTACGGGCCGCTCCGCGATCTGGAGGCACTGGTCGACGAATACTACGAAGCCGCGGGCGTGGACCCTCGACGGTTGGATCACCTGCGCCGCGAAATTCTGTCGCTAAGCGAAGTGACCGGCCTGTCGCGCGACGTCGGTATGAACGGCGACGAGGCGCAGGATCTTGCGCGGCTGGATGCCTATCTTTGCGATCTGAAAGAGGCTCAGATCAGGGACGGTCTGCATATCTTCGGCACCTCTCCGACCGGTCGTCAGGCACGCGATCTGGCGATTGCGCTGGCCCGGGTTCCACGTGGCAGCGGAGCAGGAGCGGATGCGTCCCTTTTGCGCGCGCTGGCGGTGGATCTGGGGCTGGGCTTCGATCCGCTTTCGGCGGATCTTGCGTCCGCGTGGGACGGACCGCGTCCCGAGGCATTGGACCTAAGCGACGACATCTGGCGCAGCGCGGGCGATACCGTCGAACGGCTAGAGTTGTTGTGTCAGGCGATTGTCGACAGACGCGCGCCCCCGCCGGGGCCCGCCAGCCAAACCGTTGCGGATGCGATCCATAGCCAGATCATGCCGACTGTCGATGCGTGCGGCGCTGCCGAAATGGCGGCCTTGCTGCGGGGGTTGGACGGTCGCTCGGTCGCGCCGGGGCCGTCCGGAGCACCGACGCGCGGTCGGTTGGATGTCTTGCCGACGGGTCGGAATTTCTACAGCGTGGACAGTCGCGCCGTGCCCACTCCGACCGCTTGGGCGCTGGGGTGGAAATCCGCGAACCTGTTGATCGAAAAGCATTTGCAGGACCACGGAGACTGGCCGCGCGCTTTGCTTGTGACCGCTTGGGGCACCGCCAACATGCGGACCGGCGGTGACGACATCGCGCAGGCGCTGGCATTGATGGGGGTCAAGCCGCGATGGGACAGCGCCAACCGGCGGGTCACCGGTTTTGACATCCTGCCGATGGGCGTTTTGGGCAGGCCGCGTGTCGATGTCACCCTGCGTGTCTCGGGGTTCTTTCGCGATGCTTTCCCGCAGTTGATCGCGCTGGTGGACAGCGCCGCCCGCGCCGTGCAGGCACTGGACGAGCCAGAATCCGACAACCCCGCAGCGGCCCGCGCCGCCCGAGGCGAGACAATGTCGCGGGTCTATGGCTCCAAACCCGGGGCCTATGGCGCGGGGCTGCAGGCGCTGATCGACGAACGGCTCTGGACCGAACGCGCCGATTTGGGGCGGGCCTATCTTGAGTGGGGGGGCTACGCCTATGGGTCGGACGGCGAAGGCCAGCGCGACAGAGACGGATTCGCGGCGCGGCTCGGACAGGTCGAAGGGATTGTCCAGAATCAGGACAACCGCGAACACGACCTGTTGGACAGTGATGATTACTATCAGTTCGAAGGCGGCGCTGCGGCGGCTGTTGCCAGTCTTCAGGGTCGCGACCGGCCGATCTATCACAACGACCACTCCCGTCCCGAACGACCGGTGATCCGGACGCTGGAAGACGAAATCGGCAGGGTTGTCCGGTCAAGGGTGGTGAACCCGAAGTGGATCGAAGGGGTCAAGCGGCACGGCTACAAAGGCGCCTTTGAAATCGCGGCGACGGTCGACTACCTGTTTGCCTTTGCGGCAACGACTGGCGCGGTGCGGGACCACCATTTCGATCTGGTCGAAGGCGCGTTTCTGGAAGACGCCGACACCCGCGATTTTATCCAAGAGCACAACGCACCCGCTCTGAGAGAGATCGCAGAGCGGCTTCAGGAAGCGATCGACAGGGGTCTGTGGTCGCCGCGTTCGAATTCGGCACGGATGCGGATCGAATCGCTGCTGCGATAGAGGCGCTATTCGGTCGAGGTCAGGATCACCTCGACGCGGCGGTTCGACTCGCGGCCTTCCGGTGTCAGGTTGCTAGCCACCGGAGAAAGGTAGCCCATTCCTTCGGCTGCGACCTGCGCGGGGTCGGTGCCATAGGCCGAAACCAACCGTTCCAGCACCGCCGTCGCCCGCCGTTTTGACAGCGCGATGTTCGCGTCCAGCGATCCGGCGCTGTCGGTGTGCCCAACCAGTGCAACCCGCCGTGCCGGATTGGCGCGAAGGTATTCGGACAGGCGACGAAGCGAGTCGTACGATCCTTCGCCAAGCTGGGACGACCCGCTTTCGAACCGAAGATCCAAAAGCACGACCCGTCCTGCCGTTTCAAGCGTCTGCCCCATCTCCAAGCCGGTCGCCGCGCCCGTTTGGGTCGTAGGGGCAGGGTCGGGCGGCGCGGCCTCAGGCGCTGCCGAAGGGTCGGGCGCCGCGACGGTTACAACCGCGGCCGGCGTCGCGTCCTGGGTCATCGAGATGATCTGGACAAAGCCCGCGCGCGAGGTCCGGCTTACGAATAGCGTGACATAGTCGGCGTCGTCGCCGTTGCCTCTGCGCGCGCCGAAATAGCGAAAGTCGCCCAGATCGACCTGCATTTCGGGGGGCGGAGCGACCTCAGTGCCGAAGCGGAAATCAAAGCCTCCGCAGGCATCGGTCCGGCAGTCGTATAGCACCACAAAGCCCGCCTGCTGGAGCGCTTCCCGCATCGGGGCAATGATTTGCAGCGTCGTCAGGCCAGGGGTGTCGATGCGCCAGACTTGTCGCGACAGAGTGCCTTCGACCTCGATCACGGGCAGTCCACTGAAGCTCCAACTGCCGACCGGAACGCCGTAGCCCGCGTTGGGAATGATCTGTTCGGATTGCAGTTGCGCGGCCGCTGGTAGCTCGAGCGTCTGCGCCGCTGCGCACAGCGGAGCAAGGGCCAGAACGACCGCGACCAGGCGGTTCATCGCGCCATCGAATGGTAATTCTCGTTCGGGCGCATGCCCGTGGCCGAGGCGACCCTGTTGGTCATGTTATAAAGACCCGTAACCGATGCGATGTCCCAGATATCGTGATCGCTAAAGCCCGCGTCCCGCAATGCCTGACGGTCGGCTTCTTCGATCTTTGCGCTAGCCACCGTGACCTTTTCCGCGAATTCCAACATGGCGCGCTGGCGCGGTTCAAGGTCGGCCACCCGCCAGTTCATCACCATCATTTCACCCAGCTGCGGGTTGCCGGACAGCTGCCGCACGGCGGCCCCATGGGCAACGAGGCAGTAAAAGCATTTGTTCACCGACGACACGACGACGGCGATCATTTCGCGTTCCAGCTTTGACAGGCCCGAGGGGCCGAGCATCATTTCGTTATAAAGCGCGGTAAAGCTGTTTAGCTTTTCGATATCAAAGGCATAGGCACGCAGAACATTGGGAACCATCCCAAGCTTCTCCATGCAGATGTCGAAATATTTCTGCGTCGCTTCAGGAAGCGGATCGACCTGCGGCAGGTCAAGGGCGGTCGGGCGATCAGCGGCCATCAGTCAGTCCTTTTTGATGCGATAGTGATATTGTCCCACAAGCCGGAAGCCCATTGAAGCATAAAGCTGGTTGGCGGCTTCATTTGCGCGGGTCACGACCAGCGACATTGTCTTGGCGTCCTCGTCCGCGGCCCAGCGGGCGGCGGCGATAATCAAGGCCCGCGCAAGGCCCCGTCGACGGTGGGCAGCAGGAATTTCTAGCGCATGGATCATTGCGATCCGGTCGTGGATCCCGACGAACAGATTGCCGGCCGGTGTCTGAACGTCGCGGACCAGCAAGGTCATCTTCGGCCCCGCCGCGCGGTCCATGACGGCCAGCCTCTCGGGTCCGATATGCGCTTCGGCCCACAGTTCGCGCTGGATTGCCATCGGGGGCCATGCGCGAAACGTCATGTGACGTGGCCGCCCCAAATCGACCAGATCGGCGTTGGGCATGGAATAGAGGTTGACCGGATCCTTGACCGTGTACCCAAGCGTTTCGAGCAGGCGATCAAGATCGTCCTGTCCCTGCCTGATCATGAACAGCCGGTCCTGCCCGATCCGGACCATCTCGGACTCGGCGCGGGCGACATCGGTCGCATCGGCGGGGCCAGACGCCGTCGCAGCGCTGACCCGACTGCCGCCGCCCATGCCTTCGCGGAACGTCCAGACCCCGTCCTCCCATGTCCGCGCGGCAGGCCAAGTCGCATCGACCACGTCGTAAAGCTTGGTCACCTCTGGCTGGGTCATTTCGAAAGCTCGTCCGAGAGCCGGATCATCGCGGCATCGACCAAAGCCCCCTCGGTCCCGCGCACAACGATGTTGGTGCCGTAAACCCCGTCCTTTTGGAACGGGTAGGAGCCGATGGACAGGTCCGGAAATGCGGCGGCGATCTTGCCCAGAGGCGCGGCGATGTCCCCTTCTCCGCGCATCACTCTGAGGGTTTGGGACAGAAGCGGCGCGCCGCCTGTCAGGGTTGGCAAAACCGACGCGACCATCGCCTGAAACACCGACGGAACCCCCGCCATCACGTGCACATTGCCCAGACTGAACCCCGGCGCGGTGCTGACCGGATTGTCTATCAATGTCGCGCCGTCGGGAATTCGCGCCATCCGCAACCGCGCTTCGTTCAGCTCTTGGCCGCTGCGGTCGTAATGCGCCTGCAACAACGCACGCGCGTCGTCACGCACGTCAATCCGCGCGCCGAAGGCAGCGGCGATGCAGTCGGCGGTGATGTCGTCATGGGTCGGGCCGATCCCGCCCGACGTGAACAGGTTGTCGTTCTTTGCCCTCAGGTCGTTCACGGCATCAATGATCGCGTCGCGGGTGTCGCTGATCATCCGAACCTCGGTCAGGGTTATGCCCGTTTCGGACAGTCGCCCGGCCAAGTAGTGCATGTTCGAATCCCGTGTGCGGCCCGACAGTATTTCGTCCCCGATCACAAGCATGGCGGCGGTGGGATTTGGCATCTGCTTCTCCTTGGTCTTCGTCTTCGGTATAGGGTGGGGTCATGCGGTTTTCCACACCTCTGATACCTGCGCGGCTGATCCGGCGATATAAACGGTTTCTGGCCGACTGCCGGCTGGACGACGGCAGCGAGGTCACAGCCCATTGCGCCAATCCGGGGTCGATGATGGGGCTGGCCGACCCCGGGACGCTGATCTGGGTCGAGCCGAACGACGATCCGAAAAAGAAACTGAAATACGGCTGGCGCTTGGTCGACCATGAGAACGGGCATTTCACGGGGGTCGACACCTCTGTCCCGAACCGTGCGCTTGGTGCGGCGTTCCGCAACCGCGAAGTGGTTGATTTCGCAGCATATGACACACTCAGACCCGAGGTCCCCTACGGCGACAAGAGCCGCGTGGATTTCCTGTTTTCGGGCGCTGGACGACCGGACATTTATGTCGAGGTCAAGAGCGTGACGCTTTGCCGAACCAAGGGATTGGCCGAGTTTCCCGACAGCGTCACGGCCCGAGGCGCAAAACATCTGCGCGACTTATCCGCCGAAGTTGCCCGCGGAAACGAGGCGACGCTCTTGTTTCTGGTGCAACGCACCGACGCTGCTTTGGTGGCGGTCGCGGCGGACATCGACCCGACCTATGCCCGCGCCCTGCACGACGCGCGGTCGGCTGGGGTGCGGATCATGGCGCTGGGCACCCGCATCACGCCCGAGGGTGTTTGGATCGGCGATCCTCTTCCTGTGCGGGTCTAGCATTTTCCGCCGCTTCGGCTTATCTGGCGGGCAAAAGCGAAAGGATCAGACCGGTGGACTCGGACAAAGGCAGACTGACCAGAGACGGCATCCGCATTTATGAGCCGTCGGATCACGCGGGCATGCATGTCGCGGGCAAGGTCGCCGCGACGATCCTTGATGACATCGCCCCGCACGTCTTTCCCGGCCAGACCACGGCAGAAATCGACCGTCTGATCACCGAAATGGTGACGGCTCATGGCTCGACCTCGGCGACGATCGGTTACAAAGGCTACGAACACGCCAGCTGCATCAGTGTGAACCATGTCGTCTGCCACGGGATCCCGGGGGAAAAGATGCTCAAGGATGGCGACATCCTGAACATCGACGTCACCGTGATCGTTGACGGTTGGTTTGGCGACACGAGCCGCATGTATGTGGCAGGCAAACTCAGCCGCAAGGCAGAGAGGCTGATTCAGGTCACCCACGACAGCCTGATGAAGGGGATCGAGGCCGCCAGGCCCGGCAATACCTTTGGGGATATCGGCGCGGCGATCCAAAGCTATGTCGAAAGCCACCGCATGAGCGTCGTGCGCGATTTCTGCGGTCACGGGTTGGGGCGGGTGTTCCACGCTCCGCCGAACGTTTTGCACTATGGACGTCCCGGAACCGGCCCTGTGCTAGAGGAAGGCATGTTCTTTACCATCGAACCGATGGTGAACCTTGGCCGACCAGAAACCAAGGTTCTGGCCGACGACTGGACGGCGGTGACGCGGGACAAATCGCTAAGCGCCCAGTTCGAACATTCGATCGGAATCACAGCGGGCGGTGCGGACATCTTTACCTTGTCGCCGGCTGGCAAATTCCATCCGACCTACTAAAGGGCGGCTTTAGATCCGGCGCAGGATCGTGATCCACGTGTCGCCATAACGGCGTTGGTCCAGCAGGTCGAAGCCTTGGGGCGTGGGCTGGGGCGCGTTTTCCTCCCAGACCACCACGGCGTCGTCGGTCAGCCATCCGCCCGCCAATGCCGACCCCAGCGCCCGCCCGCCCAGATCCATCCCATAGGGCGGATCCATAAAGACGAGCCCGAAAGCAGAGCTCGCCTCGGGCAGCGCGGTTGCGGATCGAGTGAGCAAGGTCGCCTGAGCCGTGCGGCGCGTCTTTTTTATGTTTTCGCGGATAAGCCGTTGGGCGGTGCGACCGTCGTCGACCAGAACCGCCGAGGCCGCGCCGCGCGACAGAGCCTCTAGCGCAAGGGCGCCGGTCCCCGCAAACAGGTCCAGAACGGATATGTCAGAGGCAGGAAGATCATAGTTTCGAAGCACGTTGAACAGGCTTTCCCGCACCCTGTCGGACGTGGGCCGCAGATGGGCCGACGGATCGCCCGCCCCGACCGACGACAATGTCAGTCCTCGGTTTTCGCCTGCGATGATCCTCACGCTTTCAACAGCGCTTTCAGGTCGGTCGCGGGGTCCGATACGACCTCTGGCGCGGGGGATTTTCCCATTTCGATCAAACGTTTGCCGACCATATACGTGCGCGGTTCGTTCATTGCATCCACTGCAATCAGCTGACCGTCCGCATAGTACCAATGGGACTGGCTCGCGCCGTCGCCCGCGCGGACGACCACTTGGTCATAGCCCGCATTCAGTCCCGCGATCTGCAGTTTCAGGTCATACTGATCCGACCAGAACCAAGGCTTGGCGGCGTAGCTTTCGGTTTTGCCCAGCATGTTGACCGCCGCCAGTTCGCCCATGTCGATGGCATTGCCGACGCTTTCCAGACGGATGCGGTTGCCCTTGAACGTCAACGAGGCACAATCGCCCGCCGCAAAGATGTCGGGGTCCGACGTTTGGGCCTGTTCGTTGGTCCAGATCCCGTTTTCGATCCGCAAACCGGCAGCTTCCGCCAGTCCGGTGGCCGGTGCGATGCCGACGCCCACGATGGCAAAGTCGATCTCTTGGGTTGTTCCGTCAGTCAGTTCCGCGCCGGTCACTTTGCCGTCGGTTCCGGTCAGCCGTTTCAGGCCGACACCTTCCCTGATGTCGACTCCATGGCTTTGGTGCAGCGCCCGCACATAGTCCGAGGTCTGGGGACAGGCCACGCGCTGCAGGATGCGATCCGCCATTTCGACCAAGGTGACTTTCAGGCCCTTCTTTGCGGCAACCGCTGCGGCCTCTAGTCCGATGTAACCGCCGCCGATGATCAACACGCGGTTGCCATCGACAAAATGCGGAGCCATCGCGTCGGCGTCCCGAAGGTCCCGAACGGTAAAGACGTTGGACAGGTCGCCACCCACCGAAGCCGGAAGCCGCCGCGGATCGGACCCCGTTGTCAGAGCCAGTTTGTCGTAGTGCAGCACCTCTCCGCTAGCGAGCCGGACCTCATGCGACGCGGGGTCGATCGCGGCGACCGGTGACTCCAGTCGAACGGAAATCCTGTTCTCTGCGTAGTAGCTGTCAGCGCGCAGCATCAGCCGTTCGATCCCCATGTCACCCAGCAAATACGCCTTTGACAGCGGAGGGCGTTGATAGGGGCCGACCGGCTCTGCGCACAACAAGGTGACGTCACCGTCGAACCCTTCGGCGCGAAGCTTTGCCACCAACGAAGCGCCCGCTTGTCCACCGCCGATGACAACGAAATGGGACATGGGAAAGCTCCTACTTTTGCGCTGGTAAATTGATTTCACGACCCTATATGCACCCACGGACCAGGCGCAATTCCCAGAAAGGAAAATTTCATGACGATCCAGATTGGACAGACACTTCCTGATGCAACCGTCTCGATGATGGGCACTGACGGCCCCGAACAAATGGCTCTTGCCGACAAGTTCCGCGGTCGCACAGTTGTGGTTTTCGGCTTGCCCGGAGCCTTTACAGGAACCTGTTCGACCCTCCACCTGCCCAGCTTCATGCGCACCAAGACGCAGTTCGATGCCAAGGGCGTCGACGAAATCATCTGCGTTTCGGTCAACGATGCTTGGGTCATGGACGCCTGGGGCAAGGCGACTGCGGCGACCGACGCTGGCATCACGCTGGTGGCTGACCACACCGCCGAATTCACCAAGGCGATCGGCATGAACTTTGACGCGCCCGCAGTTGGCTTTTTTGACCGGTCGCGCCGCTACGCGATGGTGGTAAAGGACGGCGTCGTGACGCACCTGCAGATCGACAAGCCCGGCGTTTGCGACGCAACCACCGGCGAAGGAATCCTTGCCGCTATGTGATCCATTTTTGGATCGTCAGCCGATCGGCACTAGGTTCCGGCCAGCTGATCCATTTTCTGAGCGAGCTTCACGTCAAGCTCGCTCAGCCCCGCCGCATCGTGCGTCGTGAGCACAACGTGCACGGTCTTGTAGACGTTTGACCATTCTGGGTGATGGTTCCACTTTTCGGCCCAGATAGCCGTGCGGGTCATGAACCCGAAGGCATCCACAAAATTCCTGAAAACATACGTCTTTTCAATGGCATCCCTGCCAGAGACCTCTGCCCATCCTGTCGCAGATAGTGTCGTGATCGCCTGCAGTCGAAGCGCAGGCAAAAGCTTATCGGTCATTCCTGTTCATCCGGTTGGGGGCTGCGGCGGAAGGGGCCGTAGCTGGTGAGAATTTCGATTTCCTGATCGACCGCATCGCGTTCCGCCTCAAGGTAACGCGCGACCGCATCCCGAAACCCGCTGTCATTGATCCAGTGCAGCGAATGGGTGACTGCTGGCAGGTATCCCCGCGCGAGCTTGTGTTCGCCCTGTGCTCCTGCCTCGACCCGCAGGCGGTTGGCGATGGCGAAGTCGATGGCACGATAATAGCACACCTCGAAGTGCATGCAGGAATGGTGTTCCGAGCAGCCCCAGTAACGACCAAAAAGCGTGTCTCGACCGATCCAGTTGAACGCTCCGGCGACTGGCCTTCCGTCCCGTTCGGCAAGGATCAACAAAAGGTCGTCGGCCATGGTCTGCGCCGCGATGTCGAAGAAACTGCGGGTGAGGTAGGGCTGCCCCCATTTCCGGCTTCCCGTATCCTGATAGAACGCCCACATCGCATCTATATGGTGGGGCTCGATTTCAGCGCCGGAAAGGCTGCGGATCTCTCCTCCGAATGCATTGGCGACCTCTCGCTCCCTTCGGATGGTTTTGCGTTTGCGGCTGGAGAGCGCGGCCAGAAAGTCATCGAAAGTTTCGTAGCCGTCGTATTCCCAATGGAACTGCTGACCTGTCCGGTGCAACAGCCCCATCGCCGCGCCCGCGTGGGCTTCGGCCTCTGAGCAAAAGGTGACATGCGCGGACGACAGACCGTTGTCGGTGGCCAGCCGGACAGAGCCTTCGACCAGCGCTGCCATCGCTTCGGCGGCGTTTTCGGGTCGCGTTAGAAAGCGTCGGCCGGTCACGGGCGTAAAGGGAACGGCGATCTGAAGTTTCGGGTAATACCGACCGCCGGCCTGTTCGTAGGCGTGGGCCCAGTTATGGTCGAACACGTATTCGCCTTGGCTGTGGCTTTTGACATAAAGAGGCGCCACGCCGATAGTCTGGCCCCCTTTGCGCGCAACAAGATGGCGTGGGGTCCAGCCGGTGCCTTTGCCCACCGATCCGCTGGTCTCTAACGCGGACAGAAACCGGTGGGTTGAAAACGGATCGGTCGGACGGCTGCCGTCGGCCGATTCAGGTGCCGCGCAAACGTCCCACTCGGTTTCCGAGACGTCGGAAATGTGGTTCAGAACCTCGATTTCGATCTGCGATGTCATGATCGCTGATCTGGACGCAGCGTTCCAAAGGTCAAGGCAAGTAGCCCTCGAATGTGACGTTGTCGGCGACCTTGCGGGCAAGCGCCTCTTGCTCGGGCGAACGGATCGTCCAGCACAGAATTGCGGCGCCAGATTTCTTTAGCTCCAGTACCCGGTCGCGCCTTAGGTCCGCGGCTTCGTGGCTGATGAAACAAGAGCCGGTCCGGTCATAGTCCGGTATGGTCCGAAGATGGTCGCATGTTTCCGGCGACAGCGGTGCCCAATCGTCAGGGTCGTAGGCCGACGTGGTCAAACCGCGCGGAACACGCGGCGCAAGGTCGGACATCATCGCTACGGAATGGGGATTGAATGACATCACCGCCACCGGACCAGCATAGCCGCCTAGGTCGCGCGCGACCGCCGTTTCCAGAGTCCCGTCCGAACGCGCCATTTGGCCGGTTTGGTCCTTGATCTCGATCAGCAGAGGAACCTGACCATCAATGGCCTGCAAAACCTCTTTCAGCGTCGGAATGGTACCCCCGCCATTCTTCAGCGCGATGCCGCCCAACTCTGCGGCGGACCGGTTCCTGATCGGGCCGGAGTCGTCCGTCAGTCGATCCAATTCCTCGTCATGGAACACCATCGCCTGCCCGTCCGAAGACGGCTGGACGTCGATCTCGATCCCATAGCCTGCGACGACGGCGGCCTTGATGGCCGACATGCTGTTTTCCGACCGGCCGTCGGCTTTGTCATGCAAGGCGCGGTGGGTCAGGCGCACCGACAGAAATTGCGGGGGGAGCGACATCAAGCGATCTCGAAGATGCCCTCGATCTCGACCGCGACACCCAGCGGAAGCGATGCGGCACCTACTGCAGAACGGGCATGTTTCCCTGCGTCGCCCAAGGCCTCGACCAAAAAGTCCGACGCTCCGTTAATTACCTTTGGCTGATCGCGGAAATCGGGCGTGGAATTGACAAATCCGACCAATTTCACGACCCGTTTGAGGCGGCTAAGGTCACCGCCACAGGCCGCTTTGACCTGCGCCAAGAGGCTGATCGCACAGGCGCGCGCGGCGGCGGCACCTTCGCTGATCTCCATGCCGGCCCCCAGTTTTCCGGTGATGAACCCGTCCTTGTTCGCGGAAACCTGTCCGGACACATAGAGTGTATTTCCCGTCAAGACATAGGGGACATAATTGGCGGCGGGCGCAGGGGCGGCCGGTAGAATGACGCCAAGATCGGCCAGTCGCGCTTCGTAGTCGGTGCTCATTCTTCGTTTCCTTCTGCGATGTTCGACAGAAGGCTAACCGCCCTCGGCCCCCCCTGCAATTGCCTGTTCGGAAGCCCGCGGAAAATACCGCGTGATTGGCTGGATCAGCATCGCAATCGGGGACCGCTCATCAATCGGAAAGACCGCGATGATCGGCAACCCCGCCCGCGCGACGGGAAAGTGGTCTCGCTCCAGGCCCTGTACCGAAAGCTGGACATCAAAGTATCCGCCGTTAGGCGTTCCGTCCGTTTTGGTCGAGGGAATGACCCTGTCGATCTGCCCCGTCAGAACCAAGTCGGGAAGGTCGGTCGTCGGACCAAGATGGATCTGAACCGGCCCATTTGCGCTAAGCCGCGCTAAGGCGCCTGCGGGCAGAGAAACCACCGCGTCTAGCGGCTCGGACCTAGGCTGAACGCTGATCAGGGCGGTTCCGGCGCGAACCAATGTGCCCTCGGAAATAGGTTGCAAGAACGAGACATGCCCTGCGCTTGGTGCGGTCAGGCGACGCTCTGCGATGGTGGCTTCGAGGATGGCAATTTGACCATGTAACTGCCGATGCGTCGCCTCGGCTTCGGCGAGTCCGGTCAATGTTTCCAAGCGCCTTGCATTGATCTCTTGATCCCGCGCGATACGGATTTCATCTGCCTTGGCCCGTGCTTGGGAAAGGTTCGCTGATAGTTCCTGATGCCGCCCCTCAAGTGCCGCGAGCGATTGTTCTATCGACCTTAGGCGATCCGCGCGACCCAAGCCGCGTTCCTGCAAAGACGCGGCGGCGTCCCTGTCTTCCTTCAACAGTTCTATTTGGCGTAGTACGGCTTCGGCCTGCGCCGTTAATCCTCTGGCGGCATCCGCAAGTTGTTGCAGCCGCTGTTCGGATTGCTCTGCAAGGAGGTCAAGTGACCTGTGGCGTGCGGCAAGAATGGAGGATTCAGATCGGATTCGGTCGGCATCGATCTCTGTTGCCGTAAGGCTGCCGACGGCGATGACCCAGCTTTCGTCTCGTTCGGCCCTTAGACGCAGGAGTCGCGCGCTGTTGGCCCTGAGCGCGGCCCTTAAGGACGCCAAGTCTTCGTCCAGGGCTGACCGGTCGAGTTCTATCAGAGTGGCTCCTGCGTCGACCCAATCGCCGTCGGCGACATGCAAAGTCACGGCGCGTGCGGATACGGATGAGGTTACGACTGGTATCGGCGTAACTGGCGTCAAAGTGCCCGTCGCGTGAACTGCGGAACCGACGCTCGCCAAATAGCCCCAGACTGGCAAGGCAAGGCAAAGCGCCAGCGCGGTTAACAGGCCAAGCCGTTTTTGCCGGCGAAACGTCATCCGACCAGGTCCAATCTGTCGGAACCACGAGTTTCGAGGATTCGTGGCAGAACGTCGGCACGAGCCCCAAAGGCGCATTGGACGCCGTCCTTGATGAACAGAACCGTGTCACACTCGGTGATCGCGGCGGGGCGGTGGGACATGACAAACACGATCTGGCCCCGTGATCGGGCCCTTTTGACCGCGCGGTTGAGCGCGAGCGTTCCGTCGTGATCAAGATGCGCTGTGGGTTCATCCAGAACCAGAATTGGCGGTCGCCCGAAAAGCGCCCGCGCCAGAGCGATCCGCTGCCGCTGGCCGCCGGACAGACCGCCGCCGCCGTCATCTACAATGGTTTCCAGCCCTTGCGGCAGTGTCGCGATCAGGTCCCAGATTCCCGCATCGTTCACCGCGGTCTGCAGAGCCTGCTCAGGTTCGCTAGTTGAAAAGCCGATTATGTTGTCGCGCAGCGTGCCTGGGAAAAGTGCGGCCCCCTGCGGGAGGTATCCGGTCGAATGGCCTGCCCCGTCCCGCTGGCTGTCATCGATCGCAATCGACATCGAACCGGACCGCAGCGGCCAAGCCCCGACGATTGCACGCCCGAGGGTCGACTTGCCGCAGCCAGAGGGCCCCAAGACCCCGATTGCTGTCCCGCCTTCAGCCTTGAAATTCAGTCCGCTGAGCGTGGGTTGGGTGTTATCGGGTGGGCCTACAGATGCGGAAGCTGCGGTGATCGAAAGGGGCCCCCGCCGGTGGGCGAGGGCGGTCGCGGGTGCGGGCGAAACCCAATGATCCATTTCGCGCAGTGCCGCACGGCCATCGAACAGCGAGGGCCACTGGCTGACCAGCACTTCGATAGGGGCGAGTCCGCGTCCCATTAGGACCGAAGCCGCGATGATCCCACCCGGAGAAAGTTGTTGCATCAAAACAAGATAGGCGCCGAGTCCCAGCATCAGAGACTGTAACAGCAACCGGACTCCTCTTGCGGTACTGGAAAATCTGGAGGCGCTGTCAGCGGCCTGCAGCGTCGCGTTTGTGGCCCTCAGTCGGGCTTCGGTCCACGCATTAAGGGCGGCATTGGTCAGTGACAGGCCGACAACGGTGTCAGGGTCGCGAAGAAAACCGCGCGACACCCTGTCTGCCTTGTCGTCTGCGGAGAGCGTCCGTCGTCCATGGGAGGTAGCGGCGAGCCGATGGGCAATGGCCACGGTGGCGAGGGTGGCTATGCCGGCAAGCGCCAGCACCCCCAACCAGACGTGCAAAAGGAAGATCGCGCCAAGGAAAAGCGGACTCCAAACAGTGTCGAACACGGCGGGAATGACGGGGCCGGACAGCGTCCGGTGCAGCCGGTCGACAGGCCGCAGACACTCTTGCCCGCGGCGTGTCTGCACCGCCACGCGAAAAGCCAATGGCTCTAGCCGGGTTCGGACAGTCAGCGCGGCACGGGCAAGGACCTGAGACCGAAGCGTGTCAAACACTGCCATAAAGCCGAAGAGCATGATTGCCAGAACGCTAAGAGAGACCAGAGTCGGGATCGATCCGCTGCCCAGAACGCGGTCGTAGACGTTCAGCATATAGAGCGGGCCGGTAAGCATGAGCAGGTTCACAGCAGCGCTCAGGGCTGCCGCGAGAGCCAGCGGGCCGCGGACCTCTTGCAGGGCTGTTTTCGGCCCTGCGTCACGTTGGTTCGGTTCGGTCGGCATCTACGGTTCATCCATTGGTCCGGTCGGGCCGTAGAATTGCATCGGGAGCCTAACAAAGCGTTTCGGTCACACAGAAAAGGCCTTTGAAATATTGCTATGGCGGTCGAAAGCTATGGATGCGAAACTTAGCTCCTACGTAGGATTTGCTTGGGGGAAACAATGACGATTGGCTCACGCACCGCGATTGCGGGCGCAATGCTGACTTTTGGCATCGTGGCTGGTTGTTCTGTCGCGCCGGACGGGGTCGATATCCATGATCCCTACGAATCGACCAACAGGGCAATCCATGGCTTTAACAAGGATCTGGACTCGGCGCTGCTGCGTCCGGTGTCGACGACGATTGTCCAATTGCCGGACGAACTGACCGACATGTTGACGAACTTTGCGGCCAATATCGCGCTGCCGGGCATGGTTCTGAACGGATTGCTGCAAGGCGACCTAGAAGGAGCGGCCAAGAACACGGTGCGGTTTGCGCTCAATTCGACCATCGGGATCGGCGGGCTGTTCGATCCGGCGGGCGAAGGCGGGCTGTATGAGGAAACCACCGACTTTGGCGAAACGCTGGCCGTCTGGGGCGTCCCCGAGGGGGCCTATCAGGAACTGCCGATCCTTGGACCTTCGACCGAGAGGGATACGGTCGGCTATATCGTTGATCTCTTTATTGATCCCTTGGGCCATATCGGGCCGACTTGGCAGTCCGAATACGCGCTTGCCGCGACATTCGGCAGCCAGCTGGTAGATCGCGGCCGCTTTGCCGCAACCGTCGATTCGATCCTGTATGAAAGTGCGGACAGTTACGCTCAATCGCGACTTCTTTACCTGCAGAATCGTCGGTTTGCGCTTGGCGCTGGCTCTGTTGGTGCTTATCTGGACCCGTACGGGGACGATTTTGCGGATCCCTATGCTTTGCCTGCGGCCGACCCAAATTCGGGGTTCGTCGATCCATACGAGGATTTCTAGATGGCCCATACGCTGTCACGACGTGAAATGATGATGATTGCCGCCGCTGCGGCTGCTGTAACCCCGATCGGGGCGTCTGCGCAAAGCGCGGCGCAGGCCCGTACGTTGGTCGACAGCGTGGTGGCGAGTATCAATGCGGTCATCGCGTCGGGGAAATCCGAAGCGGGAATGATTGCGGATTTCGAATCCATCTTTGACCGGTACTCGGACGTTGCAACCATCGCCCGTTATGCGCTGGGCACGGATGCACGCAGCGCCTCGCGCGCTGATTTGGATGCGTTCACCGTCGCGTTCCGAGGCTACATCAGCCGCAAGTACGGCCGCCGGTTCCGTGAATTCATCGGTGGCCGGGTCGAGGTCCGTGGCGAACGCGCGATCCCGCGTGGCATTCAGGTTGAAACCATGGTCGTCCTGCGTGGTCAGGCTCCGTTCCGCGTCGATTTCCATGTGTCCGATGCGTCGGGCAAGACGCTGTTCTTTAACATCATCATCGAAGGCATCGACATGCTTCTGTCCGAGCGGACCGAAATCGGCGCGATGCTGGATGCGCGGCGCGGGAACTTGGCTCAGTTGATCGCGGACCTGCGGACGCTCTGACACCGCGCCCGATATGCACCAATTTTGATGGCCCGCACGACGTGTGGGCCATTTTCGATTCCGGTGCGGGCAGTCTTTGGGCTGAGGGCGAAGCACCCGTTCCAGACAGGTAAGCGCCCCCCTGTTCGGGCGGCAACATCGTGTCATCAAAGGATTTTCGGGAATTGGTCGGAGCGAGAGGATTCGAACCTCCGACCCCCTGCTCCCGAAGCAGGTGCGCTACCAGGCTGCGCTACGCTCCGACCGTGGCGTGGGGGGTAAACCGAACGCGCGACATTGGCAAGACCGTTATTCGCCTTCTTTGTCGAACTGCGCCCGTTTGAGAAAGAAGCCGACCCGAAGCGAAGTCCCTGTCTCGGTCCTCGACCGTGTCTCTAGCACAGGACGGTTGGCAGAGGCGGTGCTGCGACCTTCGCGCAGGACGATATACAGGCCAGAGCCGATGATCACAGCCGACCCCAGCCCAGTGGCGACATCAATGGATTCGTCGAAGAACAGGAAGCCGAACAGAATAGCCCAAAGGATCTGCGAATACTGCATTGGGGCGACGATGACCGCCTCTCCGGTGCGGTAGGCGCTGATGATCGTCCGCCCTCCGATCCATGCAAACAGAGCGATGACCGCGACCATGCCGATATGTTCGATCGGCATCGGTTCGTACACCAGCCACAGCATCGATCCCATCACCATAAAGTTCGCCACCATCGGATACAAAAGGATCACGACGGGCCGTTCATCATTGCCGATCTTGCGCACCACGATAGAGGCAAAAGAGCCGCAGACCGCCGCGGCGATCGCGGCCAAATGGCCGAGGCCCAGTTCGGTTTCGCCGGGGCGGAGCACGATCAGGACTCCGATCAACCCGACGATCACAGCCAGCCAGCGACGGATACGGACCTTTTCACCCAGCACGGGAATGGCAAGGATCGTGATCAAAAGCGGCGAGGCGAAAAGGATGGCGTAGGTCTGCGCCAATGGCAGGACTGAGAACGCATAAAACGCTGTCATGCCGGTCACAACCGTCGCAGCGGTTCGCGCCGCGACCCACCACGGATGCACCGGCAACAATGTCCCCGGCGTCGCGTCGCGCATCATCATCAGCGTGGCCAAGGGAAAGCTGAACAGAACGCTGAAGAACACCAGTTGGATGGGCGAATAGATCCCGCCCAGAATCTTCACAAAGACATCGTGGGTTGCGTAAACGGCAAATGCCAGAAGGGCGAGCAAAGCACCACGAGCGTTCGGGGTCATTGGTCCAGTCCAGTTGTTAGCGCCTAAACTCTGTAGCCGTGCAAGGGTCCGCCGGTCAACGTTCAGGGCCGGATTATCCGCCGTTACCCGTCACTTCGCGGTGCATCGTGACCGAGGTCGGGCGGTCGTACCCGTCGTGCGCGCTGCGCCGCACGATCCGGAACCCCAGCCGTTCGAAGGCGTCGATGTTTTCGGTCAGTTCGACCCGCACCTGCAGTTCGACCAGCCCAAGCCCGCGTTCGCGTGCCGACTGCACCGCTCGATCGACCAATTGCCGCGCCAGACCGGACTTTCGTTGCTGTGGATGGGTCGCCAGTTTTCCCAGATAAAGCCGGTCGGGATAGGGGGTCAGGACGACGCAGGCCCCGACCGGATCGCCGATGACCCAGACCTCTCCGGTGGCGGCGCTGTGGCGCAAATCCTCGATCGTCAAACGGTGCATGGACGACGGAGGGTCTACCCGCCCGTCCATATAGGCAAAGGCCGCGCGGATCAGGTCAAGCACCTGCATCAGGTCGGACGCGTCGGGGGAAAGCTGGCGCAATGTCATCGCCATAATGTCCAATGGACCAAAGCAAGCAGGCCCGCCGGTCGTCCGGCGGGCCTGTTCTAGACTTAGAGGCTGGCGTTCAGCGCAGAGATGACCGCATCGCCCATCTGGCCGGTCGTTACAGGCTTGCCGCCTTCGGGGCCCATCAGGTCGGCAGTGCGGACACCATCGGCCAGCACCTTTTCGACAGCCTTTTCAAGGCGGTCCGCTTCGTCCCCAAGGTCAAAGGAATACCGAAGGGCCATCGCGAACGACAGGATACAGGCGATCGGGTTCGCCTTGCCTTGGCCCGCGATGTCAGGGGCGGAGCCATGGACCGGTTCGTACAGCGCCTTGGGACGGCCATTCGCCATCGGTGCGCCAAGGCTGGCCGACGGCAGCATGCCGAGCGAGCCGGTAAGCATCGCCGCAAGGTCCGACAGAAGGTCGCCAAAGAGGTTGTCAGTGACGATGACGTCGAATTGCTTGGGCCAGCGGGTCAGCTGCATGGCGCCTGCGTCGGCGTACATGTGGCTCAGTTCAACATCGGGATATTCGCGGTCGTGGACCTCTTGGACGACCTCGCGCCACAGGATGCCCGACTCCATCACGTTGGCCTTCTCCATCGAGCAAACCTTGTTGCCGCGACGACGGGCCAGTTCAAAGGCAGACCGTGCAACGCGGGCGATTTCGCTTTCGGTGTAGCGCTGGGTGTTGATGCCCACACGCTCGTTGCCTTCGGTGAAAATGCCACGCGGCTCGCCGAAATAGACGCCCGAGGTCAGTTCGCGCACGATCATGATGTCCAGACCGGCGACAACGTCCTTTTTCAGCGACGAAAAGTCGGCCAGCGCGTCAAAGCACTGTGCGGGGCGGAGGTTGGAAAACAGATCCATTTCCTTGCGGAGCCGCAGGAGGCCACGCTCGGGCTTTACCGAAAAGTCGAGCTTGTCGTATTTCGGGCCGCCAACGGCGCCCAGCAGAACTGCGTCGACGTCTTGGGCTTTGGCCATCGTGGCGTCGGTCAGAGGCGTGCCGTGGGCGTCATAGGCGCAGCCACCGACGAGGTCCTCGGAAACGTCAAAAGCGATGCCGCGCTTGTCGCCGTACCAGCCGATGATCTTCTTCACTTCGGCCATGACTTCGGGACCGATACCGTCGCCGGCAAGGATCAGGAGCGAAGGATTGGACATGGGATAACTTCCTTTGAAATGCGTCCTGAACGCCGTATCGCTTTGGCCCCATCTGGTCAAGAAACGAGGGGTCGCAGGCGCTCTTCCAGCAGGGTCCAGATACGCCGGACGCGGGGGGTGTCGCGGATCGCTTCGTGGGCGGTCAGCCAAAGCGGCAGCACCGGCAGGTTCAGGTCCAGCGGTATTTCGACCAGATCGGGGTCGCTCTGGCCCATCGGTCGCTGCGCAAAGCTGATGCCTGCGCCCGCCCTCAGCAGTTGCCATGCGATGACCTGATTGTCGCAGCGGAGTCCGAAAAAGTTGCGGTCGACCTTCATTCCCATGGCGCGGAAGCCGTCGATGATCGCTGTGCTGCGATCAAACCCTATGATGTCGTGGTCCAGCAGATCCTCGGCGCGTTCCGGCATGCCGCGTCGTGCGATGTAGCGCCGTGCCGCGAAGATACCCAGCCGGATGTCCCCGATGTGTTTTGTGATCAGGTCCAACTGGTCAGGGCGATACATCCGGATCGCGATATCCGCCTCGCGGAACAGCAGGTTTCGGGTGTCGTCAGACGGGACCAGCTCGATCTCGATTCGGGGCTCCAGCGCGCGGATCTCCGACAGGATCTTGGGCAGGTGGTGGAACGAGACGATCTCGCTTGCTGTGATCCGAACCGTCCCCTCCAGCCGTTTCGACCGACCGGCGGCTTGCAGGCTGACCTGATGCGCCGCCTCTTGCATCGCTTGGACTAAGGCAACGACGTCCCGACCGGTGTCCGTCAGATCGAACCCCCGCGCGTGGCGGTGGAACAGCGTGGCCCCTAGCTGATCTTCCAGCGATCTGATCTGGCGTCCCACCGTCGGCTGGCTTGACCCAAGGCTCCGCGCTGCGGCGGACAGACTGCCGGACTCGGCCACCGCAAGGAACACGCGGAGCAGAGACCAGTCAGGGGAGTCGATAAGAATATCCATTCATTAATGAATACATGAACTGCGAAATTGCGCAATTCCTGCCTGAGTTTGAATGGCTAGAATGGCCTCCATCCGCAACCAGACAGTCAGAAAGCGATCATCATGACAAAGACAGTCCTAATCCTCGGCGCGACAGGGAAAATCGGCCAGCACGCCGCGCGCGCCTTTGCCGCGGGTGGCTGGACCGTGCGGCGCTACCAGCGCGGGACCAATATGGCCAAGGCGGCGGCAGGCGCAGATGTCATCGTCAACGGGCTGAACCCGCCGAACTATCACGACTGGTCGACGCTCATCCCGCAGATCACGAAAGAGGTCATCGCCGCCGCCAAGTCCAGCGGTGCGACCGTCATCATCCCCGGGAACGTCTATGTCTACGGGCCGAACGGCGGAGTTTGGTCCGAAAAGACCCAGCACAACCCGCAAACCCGCAAAGGTCGGATCAGGGCCGAGATGGAGCAAGAGTATCGCCGCGCGGGCGTGCCGACGATCATTCTGCGGGCCGGCAATTTCATCGATCCGGACCGGAACGGGGATGTGATGAGTATGGCGATCTTGCGCTCGGCGGGCAGGGGCCGGATTACGTCGCTTGGGGATCCGTCTGTTCTGCAGGCCTTTGCCTATTTGCCCGACTGGGCCGTCGCGGCCGAGTCGCTTGCCTCTGGCAGAGCCGACCTGCCGGTCTTTGCGGACATCCCCTTTGCCGGACACGCATTTTCCATGCGGGATCTGCGTGACTGCCTGAGCCGCGAAATGGGCCGGTCGATCCGGATCAGCCCGTTCCCGTGGTGGGCGATGCGCCTGCTGTCTCCGGTCTGGGAGCTGGCCCGCGAAATGGTCGAAATGCGCCCGCTGTGGAACACGCCGCATCAGTTGGACGGTACTCGTCTGGCTGAACTGCTGCCCGATTTTCGGCCAACTGCAATGCGGACAGTCATGCTGTCGGCGCTACCGCCGGAGGTCCACCCAGACCAGGCGGTGCGCTCCGGCAGCAAGGCCATCGGCGCCCAGAACCTGAGCTAGCGGGTCATCCGGCGCGGGCCAGAAAACGCCCGCACCGGTGACCTTCCAGACCGTGGTGGGCAGCACATAGCTGACCCGCAGATTCCCCGGTCCATCGTTTGGCCAGTCGACCGTATCAAGCGCGGGGTCGCCGACATGATCAGGGTTGGCGGCCGCCAGTCCCCCCGCGCTGGACGGTAAGGGATCGATCAGGTCCGACCGTGCCAATAGGCTGGCCATATGGTCGGACCGACCATCTCCGTCGGCGGGGTCCAGATTGGTATTGGCAACGATCACCGCATTGACCGGAGGCGGCCCGAATACGCCCTCAAGCACCATGGGCCACAGCCGGTTTTCGTCGCGGTTGCGCAGGCCGTTGCGATCCTCGGGTCCGTCAAAGACGGGCGTCGTTGCATGGTGGACCAACAGTGAAATTGTTCCGTCGTCCGGGGTCGTGACGGGCACGATCCAATGGACGGTGGACGAAAGCGGCATCCGCGCCCGAATGTCGGCCGAGTAGAACGGTGCGCCGTCCGTCTCGGGCAGGGTGGCGCCCGGAAGGTCCTGCCAGATCAGGTCCGAAAGGTCGCGGACCTCGGACTCGGCGATCGGAAAGCGCGACAGGATCGCGACTCCGCCTTGACCCAAAAACCGGCCATATCCCCAAGCATCGACCGCATCGCCAAGATACCCATCGCCGTTCACGTCAAAGCCGCTTTGCCGGCCGCTGTTGGGCATCCGCGAGAACCAATAGGGATAGGTCGGACCGGTTTGCGCAATCCGCGCGGCAAGACTTTGAAGCGCGGCGCCACCGGCGTCGAAGTCAAAGTCGCTCAGAACCAGAATGTCGGGCGCGATATGGGAAATCACCGCGATCGCGGCTGAAATCTGGTCGGTGTCGCCGCGGTCAATGTCCCTAAGCAGCAAGCCGGGGCCGTCGCGGGTGAAGGGCGCTACGAAAAGGGCGACCCTGACATCGGCGAAAGCAGGGGCTGCGATTAACCAAAGCCCAAAGGTGACGGCCAATGCCCCGATCAGGCCGGCTGGAGTCCAATGCCGGTCGAGGCTGCGCGAGCGCGCTGCGACTTGATCATATCGGCAATCCGGCTCAGCGCGATGCCGCGCATGATCAAGGATGCCGGAAGGAACGCCCATGCGGTTACTGTCCAAATCATTATATGCGGATCGCTCATGTCGACCGGATTGACGAGCCGACTGATCAGCGAAATGCCCGCCGGGATCAGGAATGGCAGCAGAAACCCTAAGATAATGTTAAGTTGGCCGTCGCGGCTAAGGGTCTGGACTATGTCCTTGCCGCTGGCGGGGTCGAAATTCGGTAGGTTTGTCCAGAGGTTAAGCCCGCCTGTCTGGCGCGGCCAGTGCCAAACCCTGACCAACAGGACCATGACGGCCAGCCCGCAGATCGACACGATATAGGCGATACCTGCCGCCGTCCGGACCGCATTCACGGTCGCCGCTTCGGTGTCGTCCGGCATCATCAGGACCATCAGCCGGACCGGCGAATAGGGAAAGTCGATGAGCGCCGAGAGTCCCTGCCCAATCGCGGTAAAGAACATCGTGATGGTCGAGGGCTCGACCTTGCCTCTGCACATCACCGCAAGGATGAAGACAGTGGTCAATGCCACTAGGTAACGAACCCGATTATAGGGCGCCGCGGTGCTGAATTCCACAAAGCTGGGGCAGTCGGCGTAATATTCGATAAAGGTCAAAAAGGCGACAAGCACGGCAACAAGCGCAACGATCTGCGTGGTGTCACTGGGGGTGCCCGGCAACATTGCGGACGGCGTTGCCACCAGCAACACCATCAGAAATGCACGCAACAATGCGCCAGCTATACGTGTCAGCACTGCTTCTACCTCAACGCGGTCGGCTCCGGTACATTGCCGGACCCTTGTTTTGTTTTCTTCCGGACGTTGCCGGAACGTGCCGCTTTCGCGACACAAACTGCACAGATTTGACACAATTCTGACAAATTCATCGACGCAGGGCAAGGCTGCTGATGGGTTCTGCATGGACAGTCGGCTAGGGGGTGAGGTTTTTTGGCAACGAATTCAGTTGGTTAGTTAACGGCCCCAAACCAGATATCGTGGCCGGTGACAGGTGCCTGTCGATATGTTGAAGGTGCCCGACGGGCTCATTTCCTTCGCTAAGCCAGTATTGACCGACCGAAGCGCCACATGCGTTCGCTTGCCGGACCGACATTCCGCCCAATCATTCCGAGTCGCGTCGGCGTCGTTCGTTTGTCGTCTTTGGCAGGTTGCGCAGCGCCGCGCGGGCTGGGGCGCCAAACGTGCTGCGACCATCTTGCGGTTTGCCAAACGAAACCGCCCGCACGACGGTCGGTCGCGCGGGCGGAAATCGTTGTCTTTGGCAGTGACTGGTGTCCGTTCAGACCCAGGGCCGCTCTGCCGAGGCGCGGGCCTCGAAGCTGTCGATGGATTTGGCTTTCTCCATGGTCAGGCCAATGTCATCGAGACCGTTCATCAGGCAATGCTTCTTAAAGGCGTCGACCTCGAACGAAAAAGCCTGACCGTCAGACGACGTGACAACCTGCTGTTCCAGATCGACTTCGATACGGGCGTTCGCGCCCTTTTCGGCGTCCTTCATCAGCACATCGACAGCCTCTTGCGGCAGGACGATGGGCAGGATCCCGTTCTTGAAGCAGTTGTTGTAGAAGATGTCGGCGAAGCTGGTCGAGATAACCGAGCGGATACCAAAGTCGGCCAGTGCCCAAGGCGCATGTTCGCGAGACGAG
>JALQXR010000140.1 GCA_023263105.1 Marivivens sp.
ATGTGTTCTTTGTGGCTGATGGGTCCGGCGGGCACGCCTTTGCCGAGACCCTGGACGAGCATAACCGCAACGTCGCCCGTTGGCGGGAAATCGAACGAGAGCAGGCAGCGGCTGCTGCGGCTGCGGCGGAAAGCTCGGGCGGGAACTGAGCTGCGGCGGTCGCCGCGCGCACGTTAACAAATCCTAACTCAGACCGGACGGTCACCACCCTCAAAATTGACGTTGGGGGTGGATGATCATGTTCTGCCCGACCTGTTGGTCGCCGGTGTCGTTTGCCTTGGCCAATGATCCGGAACCGGCGGGTCGGAACCATTTCCGGGGGACAGGTTCATGGGTGAGGCGAACGACGACAGCGATCCGGTTGGAAAACCCGAGGAGCACCGGCTTTTAGAGATGGAGTCGGTTTTCCTAAGCGCGCGACGGCTGGTCGGTGACCTGATCGCCGCCGTCGAAGCAGGGGAGGCAGAGGCGCTGCGCGATCTGCCTGCCTCTCTGTCGACGCTGCATAAGCTCTACATTTCGGTCACGGAAGCGGAGGTACGGTTTAATGACAAATTCGGACGGAGCCAAGATCAGGACGCCATCGACTTTGACGCCATTCGCGACCAGATCGGGAGCCGCCTTGATCGCCTCCGCGACGCCGGAACAACAAGCGACGTTTCTGGATAGCCTGACCACCACCGAGTTGCTGGCCCTGCCGCATCTGTTCGATTTCTGGGCCATGCCGCACCAGCTTCCCCCCGAGGGCGACTGGCGGGCGTGGGTCATCCTTGGCGGGCGCGGCGCGGGCAAAACGCGGGCGGGGGCGGAATGGGTGCGCGCAATGGTCGAAGGGCCGAAAGCCACCGATCCCGGTCGCGCCAAGCGTGTCGGACTGGTGGCAGAAACCGTCGATCAGGGTCGCGAAGTGATGGTCTTTGGCGAAAGCGGGATCATGGCCTGCAGCCCGAAAGACAGGCGCCCTGATTGGGTGGCTGGCCGTAAATGTCTGGTCTGGCCCAATGGTGCCACCGCGCATCTGCTGTCCGCCCATGACCCCGAAGCCCTGCGGGGCTGGCAGTTCGACGCTCTTTGGGCCGATGAACTGGCCAAGTGGAAGCGCGCGGGCGATGCGTGGGACATGCTTCAGTTCGGCCTGCGGCTGGGGAGCGATCCGCGCGCCTGTGTCACGACGACGCCGCGCAATTCGTCGACTTTGCGTCGGCTGCTGACGTCGCCCAGCACGGTCACGACCCACGCGCCGACAGAGGCGAATGCCGCGAACCTTGCCGCCGGTTTTCTGGAGGAGGTCCAGCGCCGATACGCGGGAACGCGGCTGGGGCGGCAGGAACTGGACGGCGTCCTTATGGCCGAGGCCGAGGGCGCGTTGTGGTCTCTGGAGCAACTTGCCGGGCTGGTGACTGAAAACGTCCCCGATCTGGACCGCATCGTCGTGTCGGTCGATCCGGCGGTGACGGCGAACGACAGTTCGGACGCCTGCGGCATCATCGTCGCGGGCGCGGTTACAAAGGGGCCCCCGAAGGACTGGCGGGCATGGATATTGGCCGATCTGACCGCAAAGGGCGCGTCGCCGTTGGAATGGGCAGAGGCGGCCGTGGCGGCCTATCACCGGTTCGGGGCCACGCGGTTGGTCGCCGAGGTCAACCAAGGCGGGGCGCTGGTGGAAACGCTGGTTCGCCAAGTCGACCCGATGGTCAGCTACCGACCGCTTCGGGCGTCGCGGGGGAAGTCGGCGCGGGCCGAGCCGGTTTCGGCGATTTATGAGCAGGGGCGGGTGTCCCATGTCCGCGGGCTGGGCGAGCTGGAGGACCAGATGTGTCAGATGACACTGAAGGGGTTCGATGGCTCGGGCTCTCCTGACCGTGTGGACGCGCTGGTCTGGGCGATCCACGAACTGTTGATCCGCCCCGCCGACACGTGGCGGCGCCCGCGGATGCGGGTTCTGGACTAGCGCGGCGCGCGCAACACCACCGCGCGGTGCCCGAGGCGGTTCTTCATCACTTTCGATCAGAGTCATTCGTGCAAAAGGCACAAACCCAGCGGAGGCGGAATGTTCGAGTTCTTTAAGCGGACACACGTGCAAGTCGGAGCGTCGCCCGAAGCAAAGGCTTCGGCGGTCGGGCGGATCGCGGCGATGGGCGCTGGCCGTGTCGCCTGGACCCCTCGGGACACCGTTTCGATGACGCGGGCGGGATTTGTCGGCAATCCGGTCGGCTTCCGTGCCGTCAAGATGATCGCGGAAGCCGCCGCCGCTCTGCCTTTGGTGGTGCAGGATCGCGCCCGTCGGTACGACGTTCACCCGGTGGCGGACCTGTTGTCGCGTCCCAATCCGGCACTTGGGCGGGCCGAGCTGCTGGAGGCGGTCTATGGCCAGCTTCTGCTGACCGGCAGCGCCTATCTGGAGGCCGTCGGTGGCGAGGGTCTACCGAGTGAGCTGCATGTCCTGCGGTCCGACCGGATGGCCGTGGTGCCGGGGCCGGACGGCTGGCCCGCCGCCTTTGACTATACCGTGTCGGGCCGGTCCCACCGCTATATTCTGGGCGAGGGCGCGGCACCGGTTTGCCATATCAAGAGCTTTCACCCGCAGGACGACCACTATGGCTTTTCGCCGCTTCAGGCGGCGGCCACGGCGATCGATGTCCACAACGCGGCATCGCGGTGGTCGAAGGCTTTGCTGGACAACGCGGCGCGGCCCTCTGGCGCGATTGTCTATCGCGGTATCGACGGTCAAGCGACGCTGAGTCAGGACCAATATGACCGGCTGCTGTCGGAAATGGAGACTCAGCATCAGGGCGCGCGCAATGCCGGTCGTCCAATGTTGCTGGAGGGCGGACTGGATTGGAAACCGATGGGGTTCAGCCCGTCGGACATGGAGTTCCAGAAAACCAAGGAAGCCGCCGCCCGCGAAATCGCCACGGCGTTCGGTATTCCGCCGATGTTGCTGGGTATTCCGGGCGACGCGACCTACGCGAATTATCAGGAAGCGAACCGGGCCTTCTATCGGCTGACCGTCCTGCCTCTTGCGACCCGCGTGACCAGCGCGATCGCGGATTGGCTTTCGGACTTTACCGACGAACGGATCGATCTGCGGCCTGACCTGGATCAGGTTCCGGCTCTTGGTCCGGAACGAGAGGCCGCTTGGCGCCGGATCGGCGAGGCGGATTTCCTGACTGCTGCGGAAAAGCGCGCCCTGTTGGGGCTGCCTGCGATGGAGGTCGGCAATGAAGGGTGAAGTGGTGGATATGGACGGCCGCACGCGGCGCGACAGGCCGGCTGTTTCGGACTTTTGGTTCGCGCAGGTCGACGTGCGGTTGAACAAGATCGAATACGTGGTGAACCGCGTCGAAAGACAGGTCTGGCTGATCGTCTGTGCGGCCTTTGTTCTGGTGGCGCTGGACGTCGTCCGAGCGGTCGCGGTCTGAGAGGGGGAGCAGAATGCTGGAACACAAATTCGCAAAGCTGGACGCGGTTGAAGTCGATGGGGGTGTCGAGATTTCGGGATATGCCTCGGTCTTCAATCTGGCTGACCAAGGCGGTGACGTGGTGCAGGCGGGGGCCTACACCCGGTCGCTACACCGGATAAAGGCGGCGGGCGGGGCGGTAAAAATGCTGTGGCAGCACGACCCGACCGAACCGATCGGTGTCTGGGACGAGGTCCGCGAAGACAAACACGGGCTGTGGGTCAAAGGCCGCTTGCTGCCGGATGTGGCCCGAGGCCGAGAGGCTGCGGCGCTGGTCAGGGCAGGAGCCATCGACGGATTGTCTATCGGCTACCGGACCGTCCGGGCCACGAAGAATGACAAAGGCCAACGGCTTTTGTCGGAACTGGAGCTGTGGGAAGTGTCCGTCGTGACCTTTCCGATGCTCCCCGAGGCGCGGGTCGCGGCCAAGGGGGACACCCCCGACGACGCCATCCTGCGTGACCTGGCGGCTGCGTTTCGTGACGCTCGCGGCTGGCTTGATCCGGGCCGCTAAGGTGCCGGTTCTTCACATCTGAGGGGAAATCAATGACGCAACCTGAGAGCAGGAAGAGCGCCGGCGACGTGTCGTCTCCGGCCGAGGAACTTCGCGTGGCCATCGGTGGTTTCGTGAGTGAATTCAAGACCTTTTCAAATCAGATCCAGAGTCGGATCGAACAGCAGGAAACCCGCATGACCCAATTCGAACGCAAGTCTGTCCATGCCGCATCCATGGCGCGTCCGGCGCTGTCGGTTGGTGCCGACACCGAGGTGTCGCACCGCAAAGCCGTCTCGGCCTCTCTTCGGACCGGTGACGACGACGGGCTGCGCGGCCTGGTCGTCGAAAGCAAGGCGCTGTCTTCGGCTGTTGCAGGTGATGGCGGCTATCTGCTTGATCCGCAAACAGCGGCGTCGATCAAGTCGACCCTGTCGGGCACCGCGTCGATCCGCGCCATCGCCAATGTGGTGACTGTTGATGCGACCTCTTATGATGTGCTGATCGACCATTCGGAAATGGGGGCCGGTTGGGCAAACGAAACCGATCCCAGCGCCGAAACCGGAACCCCGGGGATCGACCGCATCACCATCGCGCTGCACGAGCTGTCGGCTCTGCCGAAGGCCAGTCAGCGGCTGCTTGACGACAGCGCCTTTGATATCGAGGGCTGGCTTGCCGGTCGCATCGCGGACAAATTCGCGCGGTCCGAGGCGGCGGCCTTTATCGCCGGTGACGGAGTGGACAAACCCAAGGGTATCCTGAGCTATCCGGTCGTCGATAACGACGTCTGGGACTGGGGCAATGTCGGCTACGTCGCCACCGGAGTCGACGGGGGCTTTGACGCCACCAGTCCGGCGGATGCGATCATCGACCTCGTCTATTCGCTGACCGCCGAATACCGGTCGGGTGCGAGCTTTGTGATGAATTCGCGGACTGCGGGCACACTGCGCAAGCTGAAGGATTCGGATGGCCGTTTCCTGTGGTCCGACGGGCTGGCCAACGGCGAACCCGCGCGCCTGCTTGGCTATCCGGTTCTGGTCGCGGAAGACATGCCCGAGATCGGGTCCGACAGCCTGTCGGTGGCATTCGGCAACTTTGCCGCAGGCTATACCGTCGCAGAGCGTCCCGACCTGCGGGTCCTACGCGATCCTTTCTCGGCCAAGCCGCATGTCCTGTTCTACGCAACAAAGCGCGTGGGCGGCGGCATCAGCGACTTTGCTGCGATCAAACTGCTGAAATTCGGCATCGCCTAAAGGGCGAAACAGGGGGGCTGTAGACAGCCCTCCGATAGGAGGTGCGTCTGGTGGGTCAGGGTTGCACGACATCCTGCGTCCCGATCGACCGGAAGCCGGACGCACCTTCGGACATTCAGCCCAATAGGGTCCGGTTTCGGAGTATTCCATGATGTTAGTCGAAGAGACGCCGGTTCTTGCCGATGTGCTGCCTGTGTCGAGGCTTGGCGATCAACTGCGCCTGGGGACCGGGTTTGCGGACGACGGGTTGCAGGATTCGCTGTTGGAGGCGGTCCTAAGGGCCGCCATAGCGGCGATCGAGGCGCGGACGGACAAGATCCTCTTTCAGCGCGAATTCAGCCTGACGGCCAGCCGCTGGGCAACAGTGGACGGATCCGACGGGTTGGTTCTGCCGATTGCGCCGGTGCGCGACGTTCTGAGCGTCGAGGTCCTGAGCGCAAACGGTACGGTGACCGCGGTGGCATCAGAGCGCTATGTCTTCCGGCCCGACCTGTCGCGACCATGGGTGGTGTCGGTGGGCCATTCGCTACCGGCTATTCCGACCAAGGGCCATGCCCGCATCCGGTTTACCGCTGGATACGGCGAGGCATGGACGGCCATTCCTGCGGATTTCCAGCAAGCGGTTATGCTGCTGGCCGCCCATTACTACGAATACCGCAACGACGCGGAAGGTGCGGCAAAGGTGATGCCATTCGGCGTCGCCGCATTGATCGAGCGTCATCGCTGGATCCGGTTGGCCATGGGGCGGAGAACGTGATGGGCCGACCGAAACTGAACCGCAAGCTCCGGCTTGAACGGGGCATCGAGGCCGCTGACGGAGCGGGGGGCAAGTCTTTGACTTG
>JALQXR010000141.1 GCA_023263105.1 Marivivens sp.
GAGCGGTTGTTTCGATCGACGGGACGGATCATCTGGCGACCCGCGACGGTGCGTCGTGGCGGCTGGACGGTCATCGGTCGTTGCAGGTCGTGCGGGAAACGGGGGCGGATCAGCCCACCGCGCATGTGTTTGATCGCGGAGCGGCCATCACCGTCGTGCTTGCGGATCTGCTGGACCGCGACCGCGCGGCGGGACCGGCGGGGAACCTGACCCTGTCGCCGATGCCCGGACTGGTCCGGGAGATCTGCGTCGCACCCGGACAGGCTGTGGCCGAAGGCGACCGGCTTGCGGTTTTGGAGGCGATGAAAATGGAACACGTCCTGCGCGCCGCCCGCGATGGCGTCGTGGAAGCGGTGCTGGTCCAGCCGGGGTCGCAGGTCGAAGCCGGCGCTCCGCTGGTGGCGCTGGTCGCCGAGGAGGAGGGCGCGTGATGGACGGAACGGTCCGGATCTACGAAGTCGGCCCCCGCGACGGTCTGCAAAACGAACGGGGCGTGATCCCAGTTGCGGACAAGGTCAGGCTGGTCTCGGCGCTGATGCGCGCGGGCCTGTCCGATATCGAGGTCGGTTCGTTCGTCAGCCCGAAGTGGGTGCCGCAAATGGCGGACACGCCCGAGGTGCTGTCACGGCTGGACTACTCGGGCGGCCATAATTTTGCGACCTTGGTGCCGAATATGAAAGGCTGGGACGGGTTCCTTGCCGCCACGGCGGGGTTGCCCCGGATTCCGGGCGAGGTGGCGGTATTCATTTCGGCCTCGGAAGGGTTTTCAAAGGCGAACCTAAACTGTTCGATCGCCGAAAGCATCGAACGCGCGGCGCCCGTCGTAGCGGCGGCGATCGACAGGGGTGTGGTCGTTCGCGGCTATGTGTCCTGCGTGACCGACTGTCCTTTTGACGGGCAGGTGCCGCCCGAAGCGGTCGCGCAGGCGGTCGCTGCGTTGCGGGCTCTGGCACCGATGCAGGTGTCGTTGGGTGACACCATCGGACACGGCACGCCGGACAGGGTTGCCCGCATGATCGACGCCGTCAGCGACGTCGCGCCGGTCGACGCTCTGGCCGGACATTTTCATGATACCGGCGGTCGCGCTCTGGCCAACGTCGAGGCCGCGTTGCAGGCGGGTGTGCGCTGTTTCGATTCGGCGGTTGGCGGGCTTGGCGGGTGTCCCTATGCGCCGGGCGCTCCGGGAAATCTGGGGACCGAGGCGCTGGTGGCGCGACTCGAGGATCTGGGGATCTCGACGGGGTTGGACCAAGCGGCGCTGGCCGAGGCCGGGCGGCTGGCAAAGACAATGAGGGCGCAGGCATGAGCTACGAGACGATTCGCATCGAGAGGGACGCGCGCGGGGTGGCGACCCTGTGGTTGGCGCGCGCCGAAAAGCACAACGCGATGAACGAGGTGATGATCGCGGAACTGACGCAGGCGGCGGCGGATCTGGGGTCGGACCCGTCGGTGCGGGTCGTCGTGCTGGCGGCAGAGGGCGAAAAGTCGTTCTGCGCCGGTGGCGATCTGGGATGGATGCAGCGCCAGATGGGGGCGGACGCCGCGACGCGCGCGGCAGGGGCTCGGGCGCTTGCGGGAATGTTGCGGGCGTTGAACGACCTGCCCAAACCCTTGATTGGCCGCGTTCAGGGGAATGCGTTCGGAGGCGGCATCGGCATGATGTCGGTCTGTGACGTTGTGGTCGCGGTCGCGGGACGCAGCTTTGGCCTGACCGAAACGCGTCTGGGGCTGATCCCCGCCACCATCGGCCCCTATGTGGTGGCCCGACTCGGCGCGTCGATGGCGCGGCGGGTCTTCATGTCGGCGCGATTGTTCAGCGCGGAAGAGGCCGAACGGCTGGGGCTGGTCGCCCGCGTCGTCGAGGCAGCGTCGCTGGACGCGGCGGTCGAGGCCGAGGTCGCGCCCTATCTGTCCTGCGCACCCGGGGCGGTCGCCGCCGCAAAACAGCTGGTCGCAAATCTGGGACCAAAGATCGACGACGAGGTCATCGACATGACCGTCCGCGCGTTGATTGACAGATGGGAAAGCCCCGAGAGCGCGGAAGGCATCGGCGCCTTCTTTGACAAGCGAAAGGCCGACTGGGTCAAATAGCGGGCAGGGGCCGTCTGCGGGGTCTGCGCGGGCGGTCAGAGTTGCGACTTTTTGTGCGCGCGCAAATGTTCGATCGGGGCAAAGACGATCCGTGCGCGACCGCCTGCTTTCGCCTTGTAAAGTGCGCCGTCTGCGATGGTCAGCATCTTTTCGATAGTGTCGTTCATCCGGACCGGCGCCGCACCGGCCGACATCGTCAGCCTGACGGGTTGATCCGAGGGGGGAAAGACGACCTCGACCCCTTCGCAAAGCCGGTCACCGACCGCGCCGGCCATTTCTGGGGTCGCGCGGGGCAGGTAGATCGCGAATTCCTCTCCGCCAAGTCGCCCGACGACGTCATCGGCCCGCACGATGGCGCGGATGCGCTTTGCGATCGCCTCCAGCCCGACGTCGCCCGCGGCATGTCCGTATGTGTCGTTGATCCGCTTGAAATGATCGGCGTCCAGCACCAGCAACGCGCCGCCTTCGGCCAACTGGTGAGCGGCCCCCGCCAGATCCAGAAAGGCCCGCCGGTTCAGCAATCCGGTCAGCATATCGGTCCGCGCCAGTTCGCCGAGCCGGGATTGCAGCATCCAGAGGTGCCGGATGATCGTCAGGGCAAAAATCACGAAAGGCAGGCCGACAGCCGTGGCCTGAGTGACTTCAGATACGATGTTTACGTCACCAGCCGGAAAAACATAGGCGATGACGACGAAGTTCAACAAATTGATTGCCGCCGCGAAGCAGATCGCCATGACGATAAAACCACTTTTGGTTCGGGGGGCGATAAGGTCTACAATCCGTTCCATAATACCGACGACGTGAAATAACGCGGTCACTTTGGCCCCCACTTCTTACGATTTCCTTACCTTCGGGCCGGTTTTCGCATCGCAAGATTGCGCAAACGCGAAAAATACGGTCACGATCTGCGGGCCTCGGTTGACCCTCTCACGGGCGGGGGGTAAAGCCTGACCAAGCCAACGGCGCCGCAAACCGGCCCGTCTCTCGTGAAAGGACACTGCCTTGGAAGACCTCCTGCGCGAATACCTTCCCATCGTCATCTTTCTGGGTCTTGCTATCGCGCTGGGTGCGATCCTGATCCTTGCCGCCGTGATCGTGGCGGTCCGCAACCCCGATCCCGAAAAAGTCAGCGCCTATGAATGCGGGTTCAACGCGTTCGACGACGCGCGGATGAAATTCGACGTGCGGTTCTACCTTGTGTCGATCCTGTTCATCATTTTCGACCTCGAGGTGGCGTTCCTGTTCCCCTGGGCGGTGGCGTTCCAGGATATCTCGATGGTCGGTTTCTGGTCGATGATGGTGTTCCTTGGGGTTTTGACCATCGGCTTTGCCTATGAATGGAAGAAGGGAGCACTCGAATGGGAGTGATGACCGGAGCGAATACCGCCGGCGCCGACAAGGAAGTCGTCACGCAGGCGATCAACGCAGAGCTTCAGGACAAGGGATTCCTTGTCACCTCGACCGCCGACATCATCAACTGGGCGCGGACCGGTTCGCTGCACTGGATGACCTTTGGTCTGGCCTGCTGCGCGGTTGAAATGATGCACACCTCGATGCCGCGCTATGACCTTGAACGGTATGGCACCGCGCCGCGCGCCTCGCCGCGCCAGTCGGACCTGATGATCGTCGCGGGCACGCTGACCAACAAGATGGCGCCCGCCCTGCGCAAGGTCTACGACCAGATGCCCGAGCCGCGTTACGTGATCTCGATGGGGTCCTGTGCGAACGGTGGCGGCTATTACCACTACAGCTATTCCGTCGTGCGCGGCTGTGACCGGATCGTGCCGGTCGACGTCTATGTGCCCGGCTGCCCGCCAACCGCAGAGGCTCTGCTGTACGGCATCCTGCAGCTTCAGCGCAAAATCCGCCGCACCGGCACCATCGTCCGCTAAGGGGGTCCCATGTCTGACGCATTGAACGAACTTGGCGGCCTGATCGAGCTCAAGCGCAACGACTGCGTTCTTGGATGGGAGGTCGCCCATGGCGAGCTGACCGTCGATGTGGCGCCTGCGAACCTTGTTGCCTTTGTCGACTGGCTGCGGTCCGACATGGCCTGCCAGTTTTCCTCGCTCGTCGATATCACGGCGGTCGACTACCCGGGCCGGGCCAAGCGGTTCGACGTGGTTTACCACCTTTTGTCGATGTACCAGAACCACCGCATCCGCCTGCGGGTTTCGATCCGCGAAGAGGACATGGTCCCGTCGATCGTCGACGTCCATCCCAGCGCGAACTGGTTCGAACGCGAAATCTTCGACATGTTCGGCATCCTGTTTTCGGGCCATCCGGACCTGCGGCGCATCCTGACCGATTACGGTTTCCGCGGCTTTCCGCTGCGCAAGGATTTCCCGACCACCGGCTTTACCGAAGTCCGCTACGACGAAGTGCAAAAGCGCGTGGTCTACGAGCCGGTCAAGCTGGTTCAGGAATACCGCCAGTTCGACTTTATGAGCCCGTGGGAAGGGGCTGAATACATCCTCCCCGGTGACGAAAAGAAAGCCTGACGACAAACATGTCCGATTTTGGCCTCATCTATTGTGTCGGAGCGACCAAGGCGGGAACCACCCGCCTTTACGCCGCTTTGCACGACCATCCCGACTGCGTGACGCGGATGGTCAAAGAGGCGCATTACTGGGACACCTTTGACGCGGGCCAGCGCAGCCGCCAGATCGCGGCCTACCAGATTCAGGTCGAGGACATGCGCGACCGCATCTCGCGCCTGCAGGACGAAGGCCGCCCGTTCCGCGCCGCCAAGCTTGCGCAGCGGATGGGCGAGATGATCGACCTGATCGGCGTTCTGGACGGCAACCGCAAGAACGACCAAGCCTATCTTGACTGGCTGACGCAGGATGCCGGCGACCGCCGCGTGGCTGCGGACTTTACGCCGGCCTATGCGTTGCTGGGCGATGCGACCTACAAGCGGATGCTGGGTCTCAGCCCGCTGACCAAGGTCGTGTTCCTGCTTCGGGATCCCCTGTCGCGCCTCTGGAGCCACGTCCGCATGCACGCGGGCCGCTACAGCAAGGACAGTCAGGAACTGGCGACCCGCGCCAACAACACTCTGTCGCGGATTCTGAACAACAACGAAGAAAGCCATATCGTCGAGCGCGGCGATTATGAGTCGATCATCGTAAAGCTGCGTCGGGTCGTGCCCGATGGGCAGCTGTTCATCGGCTTTGCGGAAACGGTCTTTGGGGCCGAGGGCTGGGCGCAGCTGTGCCGGTTCTTCGGACTGCCCGCGACCGGCTTTGACGAAGACCGCCGCGCCTACGAAGGCACGCCCGCCCAGATGCGCGACGCGCTGGTGCCGCAGGCGGTGACTTTTCTGCGCAACCAATACGACTGGGTGGCCCGCAATGTGGGCCCGCTGCCGCGCGAGTGGCAGGCAAGTCTTGCTCTGGCAAAAGGATAGGGGAACTGATGATGACGTCGAGCATCCTGTTATTGCTGGCACTATTGATCCCGATCGCGGCATCCGGCGTGATGCCCGAGCGTCGCAGGCTGCGGGTTCGCGCCCGGACAGCGGCGGCCAAACCTTCGAAACCCGAATTCACCGGAGACCGGTCATGAAAGACAACGTGCGCGGCTACGAAGACGCCCTGACCGGCGAACAGAAGATCCGCAATTTCAACATCAACTTTGGCCCCCAGCACCCCGCCGCCCACGGCGTGTTGCGTCTGGTGCTGGAGTTGGACGGCGAAATCGTCGAACGTTGCGACCCCCATATCGGCCTGCTGCACCGCGGCACCGAAAAGCTGATGGAGAGCCGCACCTACCTGCAGAACCTGCCGTATTTCGACCGCCTCGACTATGTGGCGCCGATGAATCAGGAACACGCCTGGTGTCTTGCCATCGAACGGCTGACCGGCGTCGAAGTCCCGCGCCGCGCGTCGCTGATCCGTGTCCTTTATTCCGAAATCGGCCGTGTGCTGAACCACCTGCTGAACGTCACC
>JALQXR010000142.1 GCA_023263105.1 Marivivens sp.
CGCCCCCGTCGCGCGGGGCGACCGGATCGAAGAGATCGCTTCGGACATCCTGACGGCCTCGCCCGCGCGGTTCACCCTGTGCGGGCACGGTCTGGGCGGCATGGTCGCGATGGAGATCGCCCGCCGCGCCCCCGACCGAGTGGTGCGGATGTGCCTGATGGACACCTCTCCGCTGCCCGAAACGCCTCAGGACGCCGCCGCCCGCGAACCGCGCATCATCGCTGCGCGCTCAGGTCGGCTAGACGACGCGATCCGCGCCGAATTGCCCGTCGACTGTCTTGCTCCGAACCCGAACCGCGACGAAATCCAGCAGCGCTATGTGGCGATGGCGAAATCGCTGGGGGCGGACGTGTTTACCAGACAGTCCCGCGCCCTGCAGCGCAGGCGGGATCAGCAGGGCACCCTGCGCCGGCTTCAGCAAAAGGTCCTGCTGATCAACGGCGAATACGACACGCTGTTCCCGTCGAGGCGGCACGACTTCATGTCCGAACTGATCCCCCACGCAAGCCATTGGGTGATACCGGACGCGGGCCATTTACCGATGCTAGAGCAGGCCAACGCCGTCACGGCCGCGCTGCGCGATTTCATGCAGTGGCCTATCGACTAAGGCCGACGGTCGCCGGTCAGGCCCGCGCAAGGTCGTCCAGAATCGGGCAATCCGGCCGGTCGTCGCCCACGCAGCATGTCACCAGCTTTCGCAACGTGTCGCGCATGGCGGAAAGGTCCTCGATCTTTTGTTCGATCGCATCCAGATGGCCTTGGGCGATGCGCCTCACGTCGCCACTCGCGCGGCTCTGGTCTTCCCAAAGCGCCAGCAGATCGCGGCAGTCGTCGATCGAAAAGCCAAGCGCCCGCGCCCGCCCCAGAAACGCCAGCTTATGCATGTCGCTGTCGCGGAACCGGCGATACCCGTTGTCGGACCGGAGCGGCGTGACCAGACCGATGTCTTCGTAATAGCGGATGGTCTTGGGCGGCAGGCCCGTGCGCTCTGCGACGTCGCCGATGTTCATGCCGGTGCTCCTTTTCCGACCCTTGACCGCACCCAGCGGAGCCGAAGCGCGTTGGAAAGCACCAGAACCGACGACAGCGCCATCGCGCCCGCCGCCAGACCGGGCGACAGCATGATCCCCCAGAGGGGATACAAGGCGCCCGCAGCCACCGGCACCAGAAGGACGTTATAGCCAAAGGCCCAGAACAGGTTCTGCCGGATGTTCGACATCGTGGCGCGGGACACCGCCAGCGCGTTGACGACACCGGACGGGTCGCCCGACATCAGCACGACATGGGCGCTTTCGACCGCGACATCGGTGCCGGTGCCGATGGCGACACCCACATCTGCCGCCGCCAGTGCCGGAGCGTCGTTGATGCCGTCCCCGACGAAGGCCACTTTGCCGTGCCGTTGAAGATCGCGGATCGCTGCGACCTTGCCCTCGGGCAGCACCTCGGCCAGCACGTGGTCGATGCCCAGTTCGCGCGCGATTGTCTCGCCCGTGGCGCGGGTGTCGCCGGTGATCATGGCGGTCTTCAGCCCGCGCGCGTGCAGCGCCGCCACCGTCGCCTTGGCCGAGGTCTTGATCCGGTCCGCCACGCCCAGAACGCCCGCGATTTTCCCGTCAATGGCGATAAGGATCGGCGTGCGCCCGTTCACGGCAAGGGTGTTAGCCTGTTGGGCCTCGGGCCCGACCGCTATGCCTTCGCGCTCCATCAGACGAAGGGCACCGACCAGCACGCGTTTGCCCGCGACTTTGCCTTCCAGCCCGTGTCCCGGAATGGCGCGGAAGCCTTCGACAGGGGGCAGAGGCAGGCGACGGTCCTTTGCCGCCCGCACGATGGCGGTTCCCAAGGGATGCTCTGACGAGGATTCGACCGCTGCGGCAACTGCCAGCAACATGTCTTCTTCGACCCCGCTGGCAGGGAATACATCGATCAGATCGGGGCGGCCCTCGGTCAGGGTGCCGGTTTTGTCAAATGCCACGACATCGACCGACTGCAGCGCCTGCAGCGCATCCCCCTGACGGAACAGTATCCCCAGTTCCGCCGCCCGTCCGGTGCCCACCATGATCGAGGTCGGCGTCGCAAGGCCCATCGCGCAGGGGCAGGCAATGATCAGCACCGCCACACCCGCGACCAGCGCATGGCTCAGCGCGGGCGACGGGCCGGTCACCAGCCACACCAGCACGGTCACGGCGGAAATCGCCATCACAATCGGGACAAAAACGCCGGTGATCCTGTTCACCAGATCCTGCACCGGAAGGCGCGCGCCCTGTGCCTCTTCGACCATCGAGATGATCCTCGACAGCATCGTATCGGCTCCGACAGCGGTGGCGCGCATGGTCAGGGCGCCGGTTCCGTTGACCGTGCCGCCGACCAGCGATGCGCCTTTTGCTTTTTCGACAGGGACCGGTTCGCCGGTGATCATGCTTTCATCGACCCAGGACGTGCCTGCCTTGACCACACCATCGACGGCGATCCTCTCTCCGGGGCGGACCCGGATGACATCGCCACGGCGGACGTCTTCGATCGGCGTTTCGACCGGCTCGCCATTCCGCTCGACCATCGCGGTCGACGGGCGCAGGCCGATCAGGCGCTTGATCGCGGCGCCGGTCCGGCCCTTGGCGCGTGCCTCCAGCAACCGGCCCACCAAGATCAGGGTCACGATCACCGCCGCCGCTTCGTAGTAGACGGATCGCGCCCCCGCAGGCAGCAGAGCGGGCGCAAAGGTCGCCACGACCGAATAGATCCACGCCGCCGACGCCCCCAGCACCACGAGGGAGTTCATGTCCGGCGACCAGCGCAGCAGGGCGGGGATCCCTCGCTGGTAGAAAATCCGCCCCGGAAAGGCCAGCACGACAGTGGCCAGCACGAACTGGATCAGCCAGCTGGTCTGCGTGCCGATGCTGCGCTCGATCAGGTGGTGCCAAGCCGGAATGACATGGCCCGTCATTTCAAGCACAAAGAGCGGCGCGGTAAGGGCGCCCGCCACGACCACCCGCGATCTCAGCTCCGCGATTTCCTTGGCGCCATGGTCTGCCGGACGGGTGCCCGAGGCGACAGGTTCCGCGTCATAGCCCACGGATTTGACCGCCGCGATAAGGGCAGAGGCATCGTGACCCAGCGCAGTGACAGAGGCCGTTCCGTCGGCCAGATTGACGCGGGCCGACAGGACTCCGGGTACTGCGGCCAAGGCGCCTTCGACCTTTGATACGCAAGACGCGCAGGACATCCCCGATATCCGCAGGCGCATCCGTTCGCTGACCGCCGGATAGCCCGCGGCCCGCAGCGCGCCCGACACCGCGCGGGCGGTTTCGGCAGTGGCCCCGTCAGCCAGAATCACGCGGCCACCTTTCGTGGCTAGGTTCACTTCGGCTTTTTCCACGCCGCCGACCGAGGATATGGCCTTTTCCGCGCGACTTACGCAGCCGCCGCAGGTCATTCCGTCGATTTCAAAGTTCAATGTCTGATGCTTGGTCATGGCCATAACCCTCTCGTGCATGGACTCTACATAGGGGTTCCAGTCACGGGAAGGTCAAGGGGCCTCAGTCCTGCGGCGTGTAAAAAGTCAGACGGTTGCCGAAAGGGTCCGAGATCGTGCATTCGACGGTGCCCCACGGTCGCGGACTGGCACCGCCCGGACGGGCATGACGATAGGATTTGGCCGTCAGCGCGCGGACAAAGGCGTCGGCGTCCGCGACTTCGATCCGCAACCCCGCTCCGGGCGAGCAATCCCCAAAGTGCTCTGACAGGTGAAGCTCGCAGTCGCCCAGCCGGACCCCCATGTAAAGCGGCCCGTCCTTGTCGAAACGATGTTCGAACAGGACCTCGAACCCCAGAAAATCGATGTAGAATTCCCGCGCCTTCGCTTCGTCAAAGGAACGCAGGATCGGCACGGGGGCTTTGACGTCTTGCATGTGCGACTCCGGCGGCTGATGGCCGGATCATAGCCCCAAATCAAAGTCGTCGTCGGGAAAGAATTTGGCCAGCCGGATGTCGGCGGTGCGGGCGTGGCCCTCCATGCCTTCGAACCGGCTGATCCGAGCGGTGGCTTCGGCCAAGGGCCGTGCGGCGGCGCGGGTCGCGCGTTGCCAGGTCACGGTTTTCATGAACTTGTGCACCGACAAACCGCCGGTGTAACGCGCCGCGCCGCTGGTCGGCAGGACGTGGTTCGGACCGGCGGCCTTATCCCCGAAAGCGACCGTCGTTTCCTCTCCTAGAAAGAGCGAGCCATAGGACCGCAACCGGCCCAGCCACCAGTCCAGATCGCGGCACTGGACGTGCAGGTGTTCCGGTGCATAGCGGTCGGCCACCTCTGCCATTTCGTTGCGGTCGGCACAGAGCACGATCTCGGCGTAGTCGCGCCACGCGGCCTCGGCGTTTTCGCGGTTCGGAGAGGGCAAGGCCGCGATCAACGCGGGCACAAGCTCTAGCACGCGGGTCGCAAGGTCGCGGCTGTCGGTGACCAGCCAGACCGGAGAGTTGTAGCCGTGCTCTGCCTGCCCGACCAAGTCGGCGGCAACCAGCAGCGGATCGGCCCCCGCGTCGCCCAGCACGAGGCTGTCGGTCGGCCCCGCGACCATGTCGATCCCGACGTGGCCAAAGAGGATACGCTTGGCCTCGGCCACATACTGGTTGCCCGGACCGACCAGAATGTCGGCTCCAGGAAGCCCGAACAGCCCCTGAGCCATGGCCGCGACCGCCTGAACGCCCCCCATGTTCAGGATCGCATCCGCGCCACAGATGTCCATCGCATAGAGGATCGCGGGCGGGATACCTTCGGCCCCCTTGGGCGGCGAACAGGCGGTGATATGACCGACGCCCGCGACCTTGGCCGTGGTGATGGTCATGATCGCGCTGGCGATATGGGCATAGCGCCCCCCCGGCACGTAGCAGCCCGCCGATGACACGGGGATCTGCTTTTGCCCCGCCAAGAGTCCGGGGATAAGCTCGACCTCGACCTCGGACACGGTGCCAAGCTGGGCTTCGGCAAAACGGCGGATGTTGGCATGGGCAAAGCGGATGTCGGATTTGATCCGGTCCGGCACCTGCGCATGGGCCGCCGCCAGCGTGTCACGCTCGACCAGCGCGGGTCCGGTCCAGCCATCGAAACGGGCCGCCATGTCGCGCGCCGCCGCCTCTCCTCCGGTTGCGATTTCGGACAAGAGGCCGCGCACGATGCCGGACAGATCGTCCTGCCCCGTTTCGGCGGTTTTGGTCGCCCGTTTGAGGTAGTCAGCCATCAAGACCTCCGGTCGAAAAGCCGACGATCTGCGCCACGAGGCAGTCCAAGGTATCGACCACCCGCAGCCCTGCCTGCCGCGCCGCACTGGCCAGCAGAGAGAATTCGGTGCAGGCGACCAGACAGGTGTCTCCGCCGGTTGCGATGGCCAGTTTGACAAAGTCGGCGCGCGCGGCGTCGGTCGCGCCGTCCACCTTGACCCGCCGGATCAGGGCCAGCGCGGCCTCTTGGTCGGGGTGGGTCACCGTCCGCCCCGCCAGAGCCGCGTCGAACACGCCAACCCGCCGCACCGCCGGAGAGGCCAACAGGCCGACCGTTCCGGCCCCCAGCGCCGCCGCAGAGGCGTCGATCATGTCCAGAAATGGCACCGAAACCGATCCGCGTATGTCGGACGCATAGTGATGGGCGGTGTTGCACGGCATCGCCAATGCCTTTGCGCCGGCCTGTTCCAGCCGCCGCGCCATCTGGCACAACACCACAGAGGGGTCTTCGCCACGGCCCTCGATCAGGCGTGCGATCCGGCTGGGGACCTGCGGGTTCTGGTCCACGATCAAGGGGATATGGTCCGCATCGTCACGCGCTTTGACCGCGCTGATAACGCGGGCCATTAGTTCGACCGTCGCTTCGGGGCCCATGCCCCCTAGAATGCCAACGGTTCGACGCATCGCCCCTGCCCCCGGTTCCGAATGTCCAAGCCGCCCTGCCCCGTCGCTCTGCCCTGTCGCCAAGGTCAGCCTTTGCCT
>JALQXR010000143.1 GCA_023263105.1 Marivivens sp.
CCACTCCCGGTATGGGAGGTCCCGATCTCCTGAAGGCTTGCCCCCCACCTGAGAAAAAAAGTGCGCTGGGTGTAGCAGCAGCAGAAGCAGCAACAACAGCAACAGCAGCAGCCGCAGCGCCACGACCATCACCATCACCCACGACATGACCTCGGTCCGTGCCATTGCCGATCAGGTCGCCATGTTGCACCGTGGCAAGATGCGCTGGGTTGGCCCAATCGCGGATCTGGACACGTCGGGCGACCCCTATGTCGAACAGTTCATCCACGGCCGCGCCGAAGGTCCGATCGAGACTCTGAGGTAGCCATGTCGCTGTACCTGCCGCCATTGATCCTGTCCGTCGTCGGTCTGGGCGGCGGTCTGCCGCAACTCTGGAATCTGCGGGCGGACAATCGGGCAAAGCGCTATTTTGCCGCCGCCACGATCCTGTTTTGCGCGATCTTTGCCGCCAATCTGGTCTTTGTCGCCCTCACCTACGCGCCAGAAACCGAAGGTGGATCCGCCGCCAACGGCGCTATCATGGCCTTGTCGGGGGTGTCTGGGCTGGGGGTCTGGACCGCTGGTCTGATGTGGGGCGGACCGGTGACACGCGCCGACCGGCTTAGCTGGATCGGAGGGGCCAGCGCCATCGGCCTCTTTATCCTCGCGGCGATCACGGGGGTCGTGCAGTGACACCGTCCCGAACCGCACTGAAATACATCAACCTTGCGCTGCTTGTGGCCTTTCCGGTGGCGTGGTTTGCGCCACTGTTGCGGGCTGGCATCCTGCCGCTTTTCGGGTTGTCCGAAATCAGCGTTCTGTCGGGCCTTCAATCGCTGTGGACCACGGATGTCGTACTGGCTCTGGTGGTCACCGCGCTGGCGCTGTTCGCGCCGTATCTGAAAACGATCGGCATGGCCCTGGTGCATTTCGAATTGCTTGACGCGCGCGTCCAGCCGGTTTTGGGGTGGCTTGGAAAACTGGCCATGGCGGACGTCTTTCTGATCGCGCTTTACATCGTCGTCGTCAAAGGCGTCGGACTGGGCCGCGTCGAGGCCGCATGGGGGCTGTATCTGTTTACCGCCTGCGTTCTGACATCGGTCGTGATATCGGGGCTCGACCGGCGGCGCTAAGGCGCTGCGGCTTGCGGGAACCGAGACAAAGGGACAGACTGCGGACCATGGCCAAAGACCTTTCCTATATTTGCAGCGACTGCGGCGCGGCCTTTTCCAAATGGTCCGGAAAATGCGAATCCTGCGGGGCGTGGAACTCGATCGTCGAAGAGCGCCCCCTGTCATCGGGTCCCGCCGCCAAGAGCCTTGGCGCAAAGCGCGGCTCGTCGCTGGTTCTGACCGATCTGTCCACCGAAGAACCCGAACCGCCACGCACCCAAGCCGGTGTCGCAGAGCTGGACCGCGTGCTGGGCGGCGGGCTGGTCAAGGCCTCGGCCCTGCTGCTGGGCGGCGATCCCGGGATCGGGAAATCGACGCTGCTGCTACAGGCGGCGGCACGGTTCGCGCGCAACGGGCTGAAGGTTCTTTATGTCTCGGGCGAAGAATCCGCCGCTCAGATCCAGATGCGCGCGCGCAGGCTCGGGCTGGAAAAGAGCCCTGTCAAACTGGCCTCGGAAACCAATCTGCGCGACATCCTCACGACGCTCGAATCCGAAGCGCCGGACTTAGCCATCATCGATTCCATCCAGACAATGTGGGCCGACAACGTCGACAGCGCACCGGGCTCGGTCAGTCAGGTTCGCGCCTCGGCGCATGAGCTGACGACATTCGCCAAACGTCGCGGAATCGCGGTGGTGATGGTGGGTCATGTGACCAAGGAAGGCGCGATTGCAGGGCCGCGCGTGGTCGAACATATGGTCGATACGGTGCTGTATTTCGAAGGCGAACGCGGCCACCAGTTCCGCGTCCTGCGGGCGGTCAAGAACCGCTTTGGCCCCGCCGACGAAATCGGCGTCTTTGAAATGACCGGCCGCGGCTTGGCCGAGGTCAAAAACCCCTCGGCGCTGTTCCTGTCCGAACGCGGAAAGCCCGCGCCGGGCTCGGTGGTGTTCGCCGGTATCGAAGGCACGCGACCGATGCTGTGCGAATTTCAGGCGCTGGTCGCCCCGTCGCCCACAGCCCAGCCCCGCCGGTCTGTTGTCGGCTGGGATGGCGGACGGCTTGCCATGATCCTTGCCGTCCTCGAAGCCCGCTGCGGCGTGGCATTCGCCGGACTGGACGTCTATTTGAACGTGGCGGGCGGGCTTCGGATCAGCGAACCGGCGGCCGATCTTGCGGTCGCCGCGGCTCTGGTTTCCGCCAGAGAAGACGCCGCCCTGCCCGCCGAAGCCGTCGTCTTTGGTGAGATTTCCCTGTCAGGAGCGCTCCGGCAGGTGGTTCAGACCGAAAACCGGTTGAAAGAAGCGCAAAAACTTGGTTTCACCTCTGCTATCTTGCCGCAACTGCCAAAACGTGGCGGAGTGACGGGGATCGAGCTTCGACAGATGACCGATCTGCCTGACTTTATCGAAACCGTTTTCGGCCCGCGCGGTCGAGACTGAGGACCACCAGAGGACCCGAATGCAATCCTTTACACTCGTGGACGGTATCGTCGCCTTTGTCATCGTGCTGTCAGCACTTTTGGCCTATTCCCGCGGCTTCGCCCGAGAAGCGCTCGCCATCGGCGGCTGGATCGGCGCGACGGTCGTGGCCTTTATCTTTGCCGATCAGGCTCAACCGCTGGTGCGCCAGATACCGCTGCTGGGCGATTTTATCGGGGACAGCTGCGAACTTTCGGTCATCGCGGCATTCGCTGCGGTCTTTGCCGTTGCGCTTGTTCTGTTCTCGATCTTTACGCCGCTGTTTGCGGGCGTGGTCCAGCGGTCCTACCTTGGCGGGCTTGATCAGGGGCTTGGGTTCTTTTTCGGCGTGCTGCGTGGCATCCTGTTGGTTGCCGTCGCCTTTTTCGTCTACCAGACGGTCCTGTCGACCCAGCAGATTCCGATGATCGACAACAGCCGGTCGGTTGCGATTTTCAGCCGGATGGCCGGCGGGATCGAGGATCAGAACCCCGAAGCCGCTCTGGGCTGGATCACCAACCAATATGAACAGCTTGTCGGTGCCTGCACCGCGAACTGATCCGGTCGTGATCAACCTGTTGACGGGGCCGCCGCTGGGCGGCCCTATCTGTTTGACCGCCCCGCCACCACCAAGGCCGCCGCGCCGCACAGGCTGATCACTGCCGCCGCGGTCAAGAGCGGGGCGAAATCGGTCGTCGGCAGCGCGCCGAAGATCACCGCCGCGACGGTCGTGGTCACCAGGCGATTGACATCCAAAAGCGACGTAGACAGCCCCAACCGTCCCGGAACAGTTTCCTGCAAATAGCTGATATTGATCGACAAAAGCGCCGCAATCGTAATCGCGGCAAGGACCTGCAATCCGTAGACCATCCAGATGCTCTGTGCTTGCGACAACAGGAATAGATAGGTCGCAAAGACCGTGCCCGCGATGGCCAGCACGTGCTCTTTCCTGATCCGGACCGCGACATAGCCCCAAGCGATCATTGCCGGAACCTCGATCAACGCGGCCAGCGCCGAGATAAAGCCGATTTGCGCGACCGAGCCACCCAGATCGCGGACAACGAACATCGGCGTCGACACCATTTGCATTTGCATCGCGATCCCGCAGAGCGCCAGCCCGCCGACACCGACCCAGCGCATGGCTGGGACCTCCCTTAGACTGGCCCAGCCCCCGCGATCCCCCGTTTGTCGCGCCGCGCCGATCCGCGCCTTCGGGTCGCGAAAGGTCGCGCCGATCGACAAGGTGACTAGAAAATGGGCCGTCGCGGCAAAAAGGAAGACCTCGAATGTCGAATAGGTCGCGGCCAGCCAGCCGGCAAAGGGCGGCGCGACGATCCAAGCCAACGTAAAGCCCGACCGCAGGTACGACATGATAATCTGCGACCGCTCCGCGTCATGCCGGTCATAGAGCGCTCTGGCATAGGCAAAACTCTGGGAAAACAACGCGTTACCAAAGGGCATCAGGGCCCCGAACACCACCATGAAGATCAGCGGCGACTGGATGGCCCAGATCAGGGCAAACCCAAGCGAGCCCATCAACGCACAGGCCACGACAAGCACGCGGCGATCCCTGATCCGGTCCGAGACATTGCCCAGCAGGACAGAGACAATCGTGCCCACCACCCCGTTGACCACCATCAACGCCGCATAGGTCGACTTGTCGAGCCCAAGAATGTCCATGCCCAGAACCGGACTGAACGGCACAATCGCGGCAAAGGCCGCGCCTGACAGAAAGATCGACAGGGGAATAGCACCCTGCGTAGCGCGAGAGATCACAGTCGAACTCCGTCTGCTGGAAGGACAGGTAAACGCCGCCGCAAGGACCGCTTGTCCGACGCTAACATGGATCGACGAAGCCGGACAATCGTTAGCATCCGACGCAACGCGCGGTCGTTATGAGGGGTCGGAGGGGAATGGAGCGGGTGACGGGAATCGAACCCGTGTCATCAGCTTGGAAGGCTGAGGTCTTACCATTACACAACACCCGCAACGGTGCGGGTTAGTTAGGGGATCGTGCCAGCAGCGTCAAGGCACCCCATTTTCAAAACCGCATATATTCGCAAACTTCGCCAAGGTCGCTCAGAGTGACATCGAGCGTTTCGCGGGTCCAATAGCGGCGCCAAGATGCAGGAAGTCCGCAAGCGCGACGCCCCTGTCGCCTTGGGTGCGCCACGAACCCGCGCATCACGCCGGACCGGGTAACTGGTCAGGGATCAAGGTTCATTGCCGCGTGGTCCAGCATGCCTAGAACCTTGTCCGGCGCTCCGATCTCTTGAGCAAGCAAAAGCGCCAGCTTGGCTAGGAATACCTCGCGGCTTTGGGCTGGGATCGCGTCAAGGCGGATCGCCAACGCTTCGTAGATGGTTTCGAGATCAGCATGGGTCACGGATTGGAGCCTCCTCCGATGGCGCGGTTCAGGGCGATATTGATGGTGTCCGAGGTCGCCGCACGCCAGCGGGCAGCAATGTGCCCGTCCGGCCGCACAAGAACCGCCCCTGTCGGACCGATACCAAGGGCATTATCCGCCGCTGAGCCCAGAGGCAGATGGACCACGCTCAGGTCGTCGTGACCAAAGTCCGCATGTGCGTCAGAGCAGGTCAGCAGCGTGAAACCCGTGCCAAGCAGGTCGGACAGAAACCCGTCGCCCACGCGCGCTTCGGGCAGGGCCGCACCGGGCTCGGGACGGATACCGTGGCCGTCATCGTCCCGAGTGACAACAGGGCTGTCGGAGTAGGTGTAGGGCGTCATCTGTCGTGGATTGGCCAGACCTCCGGCCCATGGATGCGTCAGGGCAAGACTAAGCGCCGCGTCCCGCATCAGTAGCCAGCCGGCGCTTGGCGGCGTCATGAAGCGGGCAGATTTCGTCGCATTTGCAAACACATCCAACGTGGCGCCGCGTCGCTCTGGCGAGTAGCTGTCCAGCAGCGCCTCTGGCGATGTGCCGGATATGACGCGCGCCAGCTTCCAGGCGATGTTCTCGGCATCTGCCAGTCCGTTGTTCAGCCCGCGCACACCGAAAATCGGCACGATATGCGCGCTGTCCCCGACAAAGAAGACCCGCCCGCTCCGGTAATCGTCCAGCGCCAGCGTGTTCGCGGAATAGACGCTCCACCATTCCAGCGCCCAGTCGCCCTTGTGGCCGAGGTCCTGCAGGACGGCGGCGACGGAATGGCGCACCTCGGCCTCGGCCATGGCATCGTCGGTGCTCTCGTCGTCGCGCAGCTGATAGTCGATGCGCCAGATGTTGTCGGGCTGGCGGTGGACCAGAACCGTGCCGCCCCGCCTGCATTAGGCGTGGCCTCGGCGGATGTGAATGCCAGCGCGGTGGCCACGGGGATCATTGCATGTGTGCGGATGTGTGTCTCTTTTGCAGTGTTGTCGGTGGCAGCCACAGGGG
>JALQXR010000144.1 GCA_023263105.1 Marivivens sp.
CGGTCGCCTGCGTGGGCCTCGACCCGCAACAGACGCCCCGCGACCGGCGTCGACAGCGTATAGCTTTCGCGGACGCGGGTGCGGCCCTCTTCGTCGATTGTGACCATCAAGGCACCGCGTTCGACAGTCCCCAGATCGACCAGCATGGGTTGCGGCCGGAAGGCAAAATAGAGCGCCCCAAGCACACCGGCAGAGGCCAGAAGGATCAGGATGCGGCGGGAAATCTTGCGCTGTTTTGCCATGTCAGTCTCTTGTCTTGAGCGCCGAGATCAGCTCGGCCCTATCGATGTCACGTTTCACGATCCAGCCCGACGTCAGCGCCGCGACCAGCACGATCAGGGCTGCGGCCCCGTGGCTGGACGGCATGAACATCGCCGGAATCTGGTAAAGCTCGGTTGAGAAACCCTTTGCCACCGCCGAGGACAGAAAATGCCCCATCAGCGACCCGATGGGCAGCGCCACGAGCACGACGACGGCCAGTTCTCCGAGCAGGACGAACGCCGTTTCGCCGGTATGGAACCCGATCACGCGCAGGCTGGCCAGATCGCGGGCGCGCTCTGCCTGCGCCACGCGGGCAGCGTTATAGACGATGCCAAAGGTGATGATAAAGGCGATCAGGCCCATGACGTAGCGGGTCGATCCCGCGCCGGTATTCATTATGGTTTCAAAGGCGATCCGCGCGTCGTCCTTCAGGCTGATCCCCGCGACTCCGGGCATGTCTTTCAGGGCTGAATGGACCTCGGTGCGGCGGTCTTCGTCGATCCGCAGATAGGCGCCCGACGCCCTTGGGCCCTGCCCCATGGCGCGGTTCAAAGCGTCAAGATCCATGTAGGCGGGCGAGCCCAGCAGGCTTTGCGCCACCGCCGCCACCGGTAGCCGAAGCACCGGCTGCGCGCCTTCGCGGACTTCGACTGTCAGCATGTCGCCCGCGCCGACGCCCAGTATGTCGGCCAGCGCCGGTGTGATGACGATGCCGCGCTCTGGCAGGTCGATCGGCAGGTAGTCGGGCCCGATGGCGCGGCCCAGTTGCGGTGACTCGGTCAGGCCGGTGATCGCGCCTTTGTGGGACCGGCGGCCGTTCGACATGATCACGGCGACCTGCCGGAAAGGTTCGGCCACGGTCACGCCTTCGATCCTCCGCAGACGGGTGACGGCGGCGGGGCTGGTCGCGCCATAAAACACCACGGTCGCATCGGACCGGTCGAGCACGGTGAACGACAGATCAAGCGTCCGCTCGAACCCCGCCATCAGCGTGATCATCGACAGCGTCAGCCCCATGCCGGCTGCGATCCCGATCACCGCGCCCACCATCCGGCCCGGTTGCCGCGTGATCCGGCGCAACACCATGCGGCTGGGTTGATCAAGCCAGCGCGCGATGCCCGAAAACGCCTTGCCGGCGCGGCTGTAATCGGCGGGCGCGGGCGGGCGCATGGCCTCGGCCGGTGCCAGCGCAAAGACCCGCCGCAGGACCAGAAGGCCGCCAGCCGAGGCCGCTGTCACGCTCGCGCTCACGCCGATGGCGAATGACGCGGGGTCCAGCCGGAACACTAGGAAGGGAAATTTGAAGAACTGCAGATAGACCTGCACCATTGCCCGCCCCGCTCCGATGCCGAACAGACAGCCCGCCAGCGCCCCTCCGGCCGCGATGGCAAGAACCAGCTTCATATAGTGGATGCTGACTTCGGTGCTGGTGTAGCCAAAAGCTTTCATCAGGCCGATTTCTTCGCGTTCGGACTGCACCAGCCGGCTGATCACGATGTACAGCAGAAAGGCCGCCACAGCGAGGAAGACGGGCGGAACCGCGGTCGAAGACGCCACGAGTCCGGACAGTTCCTGTGTCACGAAGTGGTCGGAAAACAGGTCTCCGCGACCGAAAGCGGCAGGCCCGCCATAGGGCTCGAGGATCGCGTCCAGCCGTGACAGGACCTCTGGCTCGCTTGCGCCGCGGGCCAGCGAAAACAGCGCCTCGTTAAAGGCGCCGCCCATTTGCGTCGCGGCTGCCAGCGCCGAGCGCCCCATCCAGATCACGGCAAATCGCGCGTCGTCCGGCATCAATTCGCCCGGGGCGGAATAATACAGATATTCGGGGGACGCGGCCAAACCGACGACGCGGAAATCGTGACTCACCCCGTTGAGCGTGACCCCGAGGCTGTCGTCGACTCCGATGCCCTGCGCCACGGCGAAACTGTCCAGCAGCACGATTTCTTCGGGCCGCGTCGGATCGAACATCCGGCCAGCCACCATGTGTATGTCATTCAACCGCGCCCTCGACCGGTCGGGCAGCGAAATCGCTCGCGCCGCCACGGGCAGATCGCGTCCGGGCACGTCGACGCGGGCCGAGGCGGTGACCCGCGTCTCGACCGCCGCCACACCGGGAACCTGGGACAGGCGCGTCGCCACATGCTCGGGCGCGCGCACGACGGGGGCAAAGACCTCGGCCAGACGATAGCGTTCGTAATAGGCGTCCCGCGTTTCGGTGAGCGAGGCGACAAGCCCCGACATCATCACCTGCATCATCACGCCCATCGAAATGACGAGTCCGATGGCCAGGGCCTGCCCCTTCATCCGCCACAGGTCGCGACCGAGTTTTGCGTTAAGCGCGCTCACCAGTGGATCTCTTCGGGAGGGGTGCGGGTTTCGTTGACGACGACTTCGCGGATCGCACCGTCCGCGAAATGGATCACGCGGTCGGCCATCGCGGCGGTCGCGGCGGCGTGGGTGACGATCAGGATCGTGGTCCCGAGCCGGTCGTTCACGTCGCGCAGGACGCGCAGCACCGCGCGACCCGTCGAACTGTCCAGCGCGCCGGTCGGCTCGTCGCAGAACAGGACCGCAGGCTGTTTCGCGACCGCCCTTGCGATTGCCACCCGCTGCTGTTCGCCACCCGACAACTGGGCCGGAAAATGGTCCACCCGCTCTTTCAGGCCGACCAGCTCGAGCGCTTCGTCCGGCCCCATCGGATTGCGCGAAATCTCGGTCACCAGTTCCACGTTTTCGCGCGCGGTCAGGCTGGGCATGAGGTTGTAGAACTGGAACACAAAGCCCACGTGGTCGCGCCGGTAGGTGGTCAGCGCGCGGTCCGTCATGTCGGTCAGGCTGTCGCCTTCATAGGTCGCGGATCCGGCCGAGGCGCGGTCAAGCCCGCCAAGAATGTTCAGAAGCGTCGATTTGCCGGACCCCGACGGGCCCAGCAGAACGACGATCTCGCCTCGTCCGATGTCCAGATCGACACCGCGCAAGGCGTGAACGGCGCTGTGACCTTCGCCGTAGACCTTTGTCAGGCCCCGGGTGCTAAAGGTCGTCGTCCGTTGGTCCAAGTCTTTCATGTCGGCACTCTAGCTGGTCGGAGGCGCGCCGAAACTGATCTTGATCAAGCTGTCAGTGATTGCGCCGCAGGCGGATCACCACATCGACAGCCGCGATTGTCGCGCCTCTGGGTGCGTTGGGCAGGCGCAGGATCTTCAGTTCTTGGGCAGGTGCATCCGTCAAGGTTGCGCTGTCTTCCCAGTAGAAATGCGGGTGATCCGTCATATTGGTGTCAAAGTAGCTCTTTGATCCGTCGACCGTGATTTCGCGCAACAGCCCTGCTTCTGAAAAGGCGCGCAGCGTGTTGTAGACGGTCGCAAGCGACACGCGGACACCCGCACGGGCCGCGGCGTCGAAAAGGCCCTCGGCGGTGACATGGCGGTCCTCGCCGTCGCCGACCAAAAGTGTCGCCAAGGCAACGCGCTGGCGGGTCGGGCGCAGGCCCGCGCCAGCAAGCCATTCGGTTCCACGGTGTTCGTCGAGATCGGCCATCAGGTACTTTGCTCTTGGTCAGTGTCCTCAATATGGTCGTTTCGTCACAAGTTTCAATTGAAAACAAGTCGCAACTACAGACCCGAGCCCCCATATCCGCCGCACTTGCCCTAGTTCACTTGGGGGTGATAGACGGGCTGTAACAATGTGAAACAGAAGTGGACCCCCGCAGCATGGCCAACTACCCGAGCAGTTTTGACCGAGACGAACTCTTGAAATGCGCCCGAGGCGAGCTTTTCGGCCCCGGTAATGCGCAACTGCCCGAACCGCCCATGCTGATGATGGACCGCATCACCGAAATCTCTGACGACGGCGGCGCGCACGGCAAAGGCCACGTCATCGCAGAATTCGATATCAAACCCGACCTGTGGTTCTTTGACTGCCATTTCCCCGGCAACCCGATCATGCCCGGGTGCCTTGGGCTGGACGGTCTGTGGCAGCTGACCGGCTTCAACCTTGGCTGGCGCGGCTGGCAGGGACGTGGTTATGCGCTGGGCGTGGGCGAAGTAAAGCTGACCGGCATGGTCCGCCCCGAGCGTAAGATGCTGACCTACAAGGTCGATTTCACCAAGGCGATCCAGACCCGCCGCCTGACCATGGGCGTGGCCGATGGCATCGTCGAAGCCGACGGCGAAGTCATCTACATCGTCAAGGACATGAAGGTCGCCCTAAGCGAGAGCTAAGGTCGGCGGCCCCTAAGTCGTGCCGCACATCCAAGCCAGAGAACGGACGACAGCCGCGGCCAAACCCTGCGGCTGTCCGTCAGACCCGTTGAACGAACAGGTAGCCCCGCTGGTGCCGCTCTGTTTCAAAGTCAAAGCGATGCTCCGCGATGACCGCCTGAAAGGCTTCGATATTTGACGGCTCGTCAACGATCAGAAGCCAGCCACCCACGGCGACGTGGTCGATCAGCCGCCCAAGAACGTCCAGACGCGGTGACAGCGGCAACATGTGAAGCGTCCGGTCCACAAGAATGACGTCGAACGGGCCGTCGGGTTCGTAGGCGGTGATGTCGGCCACGACACCTTTGATCCTTAGCCCCTGTTCCTGTCCCGCACGCATTAGGTCGGCAATGCCGTTGGGCGAGAGATCGACCCCCGTCACGTCATATCCCAGTCGGGCGACAAAGATCGCATCGCGCCCCTGCCCGCAGCCGACATCCAGAACCCGCCCGCCGTTCGGGGGAAGGGCTTCGAAGAACCGAACGACCGGTTCGGCAGGAGGTCCAAGGGCGTCCTTGGTCTCTCCATAATATTTGTCATAGTCAAAGCTCATCGGTTTTTCCGTCTCGGGGCGCGCGGTCCGACCGTCGCTCGTTGAGGAGGACGCCGCGAACGCGGCAGGCTCGGTCTTGGGCAGATCCGATGGTGGATCGGGGCCCGCCTGATTGCAACGGCAGCGGGTTTCGGACCCGCCCTCCCCGCTTGCCCCCCGCTCTTCCCTGCCCTACACAGGCCTGAAGGCAGACAAAGGAGAGCAGGATGCGTCGTGTCGTCGTTACGGGACTGGGGATCGTTTCCCCGATTGGCAACAATGCAGCCGAAGTAACCGCCGCGTTGCGTGCGGGCAAATCGGGCATCGAAGCCAGCCCCGAGATGGCAGAACGCGGCTTTCGCAGCCAGATTGCCGGCACTCTGAAAATCGACGTGGCCGACCATGTCGACAAGCGCACCCTGCGGTTCATGGGGCCCGGCGCGGCCTATGCCCATATCGCCATGACGCAAGCGATCGCCGATGCAGGGCTGGATGAAAGCGACGTGATCAACCCGCGCACCGGCCTGATCGCGGGGTCGGGCGGCCCGTCGACCAGCGCCATGTTCGCCGCACATCAGGTCGTTCTGAATGCAGGCAGCCCGAAACGCATCGGACCCTTCGCGGTGCCGAAATGCATGTCCTCGACGATTTCCGCCAACCTTTCGACGGCCTTCCAGATCAAGGGCATCAACTATTCGATCACCTCGGCCTGCTCGACGTCGCTGCATTGCATCGGCGTTGCCTCTGAACAGATCATGATGGGCAAGCAGGATGTCATGTTCGCGGGCGGCGGCGAGGAACTCGATTGGTCGCTGTCGTGC
>JALQXR010000145.1 GCA_023263105.1 Marivivens sp.
TCGGCCTGATGCAGGCGGTCAAACGCTTTGATCCGGAAAAGGGTTTCCGGCTGGCGACTTATGCCATGTGGTGGATCCGCGCATCGATTCAGGAATACATCCTGCGGTCGTGGAGTCTGGTCAAACTGGGCACCACCAGCGCCCAGAAAAAGCTGTTCTTCAACCTGCGTAAGGCAAAGGCGCGGATTGGCGCGTTGGAAGAGGGCGACATGCTGCCCGAAAACGTCGCGCAGATCGCCCATGACCTTGGCGTCAGCGAAGACGATGTCGTGTCGATGAACCGCCGGATGTCGGGGGGCGATGCGTCGCTCAACGCGATGGTGGGCACGGACGGCGACAGCGCGACGCAATGGCAGGACTGGCTGGAAGACGAGGATGCCGATCAGGCGACCGACTATGCCGAGCGCGACGAACTGGATGCGCGGCGTGAACTTCTGGCCTCGGCGATGTCGGTGCTGAACGAACGCGAACGCGACATTCTGGTCCAGCGCCGGTTGCAGGACGAAACCATCACGCTAGAGGATCTGTCGTCCCAATACGGCGTCAGCCGAGAAAGAATCCGGCAGATCGAGGTGCGCGCCTTTGAGAAACTGCAGGAAAGAATGCAGGAACTTGCCCGCGAAAAGGGCATGATGAAGGAAATCTGACCCGACAGCCGCCGCCTTTGACAGAGGGCGGCGGTTCCGCTTCGGGCCTTTCCCTGCCGCGCCGCTTTGTTAAGCTGGCAAAAGCGAACACATGACAGGAGTCAGGCATGAAGCCGTTGCGTTGGGGCGTGCTTGGGGCGTCTAAATTTGCCGCCGAACAGATGGCTCCGGCCATTCATGCCGCGCGATATTCCGATCTGGTGGCTCTGGCGACTTCTGACCCCGCGCGGGCGGCCCCGTTCGAAGCCTTTCGTCCCGGCTTAAGGGTCCACACCGGCTATGACGCGCTGTTGGCGGACCCCGCGATCGACGCGGTCTACATCCCGTTGCCCAACACTTTGCACGTCGAATGGACCCTAAAGGCATTGGACGCGGGCAAGCATGTGCTTGTCGAAAAGCCGCTGGCGATGTCGGCGGGGGAATTCGACAGGGTGATCGCTCGGCGGGACCGGACCGGCCTTTTGGCGGCCGAGGCTTTCATGATCGTGCACCATCCCCAGTTCCTGCGCGCCCGCGACCTGCTGCAGGGCGGAGCAATCGGGCGGCTGGTCCATGTCGACACCGTGTTTGCCTATAACAACGCCGATCAGACGACGAACATTCGCAACCGGCCCGACATGGGCGGCGGCGCGCTTCCCGATATCGGGGTCTATACCTTTGGCTCGGTCCGCTTTGTCACCGGCAAGGATCCTGTCGCGGTGCCCTATGCCAATATCCGGCGCGAAAACGGGGTGGACGTGTTCAATCAGGTGGCTCTTGATTACGGCGATTTCACCCAGTCGGCGGTTGTGACAATGCGGGCCTTTAACCGGCAAGAGGTTGTTTTCCATGGTGAAACTGGCGTCCTAAAGCTGACGGCGCCGTTCAACGCAGGGCGCTATGATCAGGCCGAGGTCCATCTGGAGACCGCCGGCGGCGTCCGGACAACCGAAAGGCTCCCGACCGAAAATCACTATGTCCGGCAGGTCGAGAACTTTGCCGCGACGGTGCGGAACGGCGATCCCTATCCCTGTCCGCTGGAATTTTCAAAAGGCACCCAGACCGTGATAGACATGGTCTATGCTGCGGCCATGACCTAAGGAGGAGCCCCCATGACCGACGACCAGAAGTTCGAGGGCCGCATGAACGGCGAGCAGAACGAACCCGAAAAGCGCGAAAAGCTATTGGCGCGGTTGATCTACATGATCCTGATCGCGGTGATGATCAGCCTCGCCCAGACGGTGCTGACCGTGGCCACGCTGGTCCAGTTCGTGGTGATGCTGGTGAACAAAGGCGCGCCGAACGAAAACCTTTCGGAATTCGGAACCTCGCTGGGGATCTGGATCGCAAAGGCCGCAAGGTTCCAGACCGCCGCCTCCGAGGTCAAACCCTGGCCCTGGACAGAGCTTGACTGACGCCGACGGTCGCTGGGGTATCCGTTCCGCGGACAGGGTGCCCTTTGCCGATGTCGCCAGAGTTCTAGGGCCGATGCGCTGCCACGGCGGGCCCTGTCACTGCCAGCGGTTTCACCTGTTGACCCGAGACTGGGCGGCAGTGTCCGACGCGTCGAAAGAGGCGGCGCTGCAGGCACAATCGGCCGCGGGGAATGGGGTCGTGGCCTATGACGGCGACACCCCGGTCGGCTGGTGCGCTGTCGGACCGCGACGGGGATTTACCGCGCTTTTGCAACGTCAGTTGTTGTGGAAGGGCAGACCGACCGAGTCGCCCGACGACGGTTCGGTCTGGGCGGTGACCTGTTTTGCCGTGTCCAAGGGACATCGCAAACAGGGGCTGACCCGCGCGCTACTGGCCGCCGCAGTCGACGTGGCCCGTGGTCACGGCGCCGCGCGGATCGAAGGATATCCGATGCTGAATTCGGGCGGGGACACCGTCCCATGGGGAGAAATGCACGTAGGCAGCCGCGCGACCTTTGCCGCCAACGGGTTCAAAGAGGTGAGCCAGCCGTCAAAGCGACGGCTGGTCATGTCCAGACTGCTTTGACCGCTTAGTCTTCCATCGCCTCTAGTTCGTCGATGAACCCTTCGATCATCGACAGGCCCTTGGCCCAGAACGACGGATCGGAGGCGTCCAGCCCGAAGGGCTTTAGCAGTTCCTTGTGATGCTTCGAGCCGCCCGCTTTGAGCATGTCGAAGTATTTCTCTTGGAACCCGTCGTCGCCTTCTTCGTAGACCGCATAAAGCGCATTCACGAGCCCGTCCCCGAACGCATAGGCGTAGACGTAGAACGGAACGTGGATGAAGTGCGAAATATACGCCCAGAAGGTCTGGTATCCGGGGAAGAAATTGAACGCGTCGCCAAGGCTGGAGGCCTGAACGCTCATCCACATCGCGTTGATGTCGTCGGGGGTCAGTTCGCCTTCGCGACGGGCGGCGTGGAGCTTACATTCAAAGTCGTAAAAGGCGATCTGGCGCACGACCGTGTTGATCATGTCCTCGACCTTGCCGGCCAGCAGAACCTTGCGCTCCTGCTTTGATTTGGCTTCCGACAGCAGCTTGCGGAAGGTCAGCATCTCTCCGAAGACCGAGGCCGTTTCAGCCAGCGTCAGCGGGGTAGACGACAATAGTTCGCCCTGTCCGGCGGCCAGAACCTGATGGACGCCGTGGCCCAGTTCGTGGGCCAGAGTCATCACGTCGCGCGGTTTGCCCAGATAGTTGAGCATGACATAGGGGTGCACGGTGGTGACGGTCGGATGCGCGAAGGCGCCCGGCGCTTTGCCCGGCTTTACGGCGGCGTCGATCCAACCCTTGGTAAAGAACGGCTCGGCCAGTTCGGCCATGCGGGGGTCGAAACCGGCATAGGCTTCGGTCACGATCTTGCGTGCCTCGTCCCAATTGACGATCCGGTCGCTTTCCAGCGGCAGCGGCGCGTTGCGGTCCCAGACCTCGAGCGTGTCCAGCCCCATCCATTTGGCCTTTAGGCGGTAATAGCGATGCGACAGGCGCGGGTAGGCCGCGACCACGGCGTTGCGCAGCGCCTCGACGACCTCGGGTTCGACGTGGTTGGCCAAATGCCGTGCGGTCTGCGGGGTCGGGAAGCCACGCCAGCGATCCTCGATCTCTTTTTCCTTGGCAAGCGTGTTGTGGACGCGGGCGAAGGTTTTGACATTGGCCTCGAACACGCGGGCAAGCTCTTTGGCGGCGGCTTCGCGGGTGTCGCGGTTCTGCTCTGTCAGCAGGTTCAGCGTGCCTTCGATGCTCAGATCTTCGCCGTTGACGGTGAATGACAGTCCGGCAACGGTTTCGTCATAAAGCTTGTTCCACGCGCTGGCCCCGACGGCGGACTGGTCGTGCAGGAATTTCTCAAGCTCGTCAGACAGTTGATACGGTTTCATCGCCCGCATCCGGTCCAGAACCGGCTTGTAACGCGCAAGCTTTCCGTCGGCCTTCAGCAGGCTTTCCAGATGGTCATCCTCGAGCCGGTTCATTTCAAGGCTCCAAAACACCAGCGGCGTGGTGAAGGTCGTGATTTTGTCCTGACAATCGGACATGAACTTTGCGCGGCCGCTGTCGGTGGTGATCTGGTAATAGCGCAGACCGGCAAAGGACATGACGCGTCCGGCGGTGATGTCGATCGCTTCGTATTTCTCGATCGCGGCCAGCAGACCGGCGGCATCCAGTCCCGCCAGCTTGCCTTCGTAGTCCTGCGCAAAGCCCGAGCAGGCGGTTTCAAGCCACGCCATGTCCGATTTCAGTTCGGCGGCGTCCTGTGCGGAATACAGGTCGGTCAGGTCCCATTCGGGCAGCTTGCCAAAAGCGTTTCCGCCGCGGGCATTGGGGTCGAACAGGGGGGACTTGGCTTGCATGTGCTCTGGCTCCGGAATGAATTACCGCCAGAAGATAGCCGCCACCCAAGAGGAGTAAAAGGGCGGCTAGCCGTGATTACCGAAAAGCGCGAACAATTCGTCGTGCACGCGCGACCGCGTCGCCGGAACCTCTAGCAGGACCTCGTGGCGGCCATTGGGCAGCTCGACCAGTTTGCCATTGTCCCAGCGTCCCATGCGGTCGCGGATGGCAGAGGGCGAAACGATGGCTTCGTCCAACCCAAGGAAGGTGGTGCAGGGCAGGTCGGGCGACGGTCTGCGATCCAGCGCGGACATTTCCATTAGCGCGGCACGTAACCACCCAAGCGACGCATTCCCCAGCCCCAGCTCGGGGTGCGCCCTGATCTGGGCCTGAAAGTCGTCGAACATCTGGCGGTCGGCGGTCAGCAGGTTCTCGGCAAAGTCGATGATGCCGGGCACGGGATTCGGTTTCTGCCCCGGAGCAAAGCGGTGCTTCAGACCGAATGTATAGCCGACACTGGTGCTGATCCGCGCCACGGTTTTCAACGCCGGCGACAGCGCCAGCCCCCACATCGGAGCAGAGAAGGCCACGGCTTTGACCGGTGCCCCGTCCATCACCCAGCGCAGCGCGATGCAGCCGCCCATGGAATGACCGATCAGGTAATAGGGTTCCGGCAGCCCCAGCGCCCGCGCATGGGACAAGACCGCCGCAACGTCGCGCTGGAATTCGTCGAAATGGTTGACGTGACCCACGGTCCGGTCGGCAGGTTCGCGGTCGGCAAGCCCCTGACCGCGCCAATCCACAGCCAGCGACGCATACCCGCGGTTTAGGGATTCGGTCGCCAGAAACCCATATTTTTCAACGTATTCGGTCCGTCCCGGAAAAATCAGGACGGTTCCTTTTTTTGCGTCCCGCCCCCAGACGCCCGCGCGAAGACGCAGGCCGTCCTCGGTCCGCAGCCAGCTTGCCGCGCCATCGGCGGGGCCTTTGGCTTCGGCTTCGAAATAGGGGGCGGCAGAGGTCACGCGAGCACGCTGGCGAGCTTCATCGCCATGCCCATGTCGCCATCGACCTTCAGCTTGCCCATCATGAAGGCAGAGGTCGCGTTCAGGTCGCCTTCGAGGATTTCACGGAAGGTATCCGCGTTGGCCGACAGGGTCACATCCGCCGCGTCGTCGCTGACGTGGGCGCCAGAGCCGTCGATAACGATCGCGCCTTCGGATTCGATCTCGAACTTGGCCGAGCCGTCAAAGCCGCCGCCGCCCATTTTTTCGTTCAGCGCCTTGACTGCCTCGTTCAGGATATCGCTCATTGCTAGGACCTTTCATACATTTGATCGTGTCGCCACTGGCGGCAACCGCGCAATGGTTTACGTTGAGGGTATGACGCTAATTCGCCGACACATCAAATCTATCGTAACGGCATTTAT
>JALQXR010000146.1 GCA_023263105.1 Marivivens sp.
GTTGCCGCTTTCGTACTGGGTGTCGGTGTTCCAGGCTGCGTCTTCGCTGTCGATTTCATAGCCGACTTTGGACGGCGTGATCGAATAGCGGACGTCGTCAAAGAGGAAGAATTCGGCTTCCGGCCCGAAATAGGCCGCGTCACCGATGCCAGAGGCCTTCAGGTAGGCTTCGGCTTTCTTGGCGGTCTGGCGCGGGCAGCGGGCATAGGCTTCGCCGGTGTCGGGCTCGACCACGTCGCAGTGAATGCACAGGGTCTTTTCCGCGTAGAACGGATCGACATAGGCAGAGGACGCGTCGGGGATCAGTTTCATGTCGGACTGATCGATCGACTTCCAGCCGGCGATGGACGAACCGTCGAACATGAAGCCTTCTTCAAGGAAGTCTTCGTCGACAAGGTCGGATACCACGGTCACGTGCTGGAGCTTGCCCTTGGGGTCGGTGAAGCGGATGTCGACATAGTCGATGTCCTCTTCCTTGATCAGTTTGAGAACGTCAGCGTTGTTCATCTGTGTTTCCTCTTGGACTTTTGTCTTTTGGATTAGATCGCGTCTTCGCCGGTTTCACCGGTGCGGATGCGGATGGCTTGTTCGACGGGCGAGACAAAGATCTTGCCGTCGCCGATCTTGTCGGTGCGGGCGGCTCCGATGATGGCTTCGATCGCGCCTTCGACCTGATCGTCGGCCAGCACGACTTCGATTTTCACCTTCGGAAGAAAGTCGACGACATATTCGGCGCCACGATAAAGCTCGGTATGGCCTTTCTGGCGTCCGAAGCCTTTGACCTCGACGACCGAGAGGCCCTGAATCCCCGCTTCCTGAAGTGCTTCTTTCACTTCATCAAGCTTGAACGGTTTGATGATCGCCTCGATCTTTTTCATGACGGTCGACTCCCCTAAAGTCTGTTCTGAGGCGTCTCAACACTTCTAAAACCGCGCGACAATCGGATAGGGTCAGCGGACTGCTTCGCGAGGCGTTGAAAAAACCGCTTTGCCTAAAATTTAGGCAGTTCGCACCGAAAACGCGCAGTTTGAAAACTTTGAGGGCAAAACGGATGAGCGACCTGCTGACAGCTGCACAAATGCGCGCCGCAGAGGCGTCCGAGATGGACTCGGGCGGGACAACGGGGCTGGACCTGATGGAGAGGGCAGGGCGCGGGGTGGCTGGCGCGATTCTGTCGCTTTATCCGCATCTGGCCCATAGCAAGCAAACCGCGGTCGTCCTGTGCGGCCCCGGGAACAACGGCGGCGACGGCTACGTCTTGGCCCGCCATTTGCGCGACCGCGGCATGTCGGTCGAGGTGTTCCAGATGGGCTCGGGCCGAAAGCTGCCGCGGGACGCGCGGTCCAACCATGATCAATGGAAGGACAGCGGCGGGAGCATCGACAAGCTGGCGGCGGCACCGGCGGCCTATGGCCGTGCGGCGGTGATTGTCGATGCGCTGTTCGGGCTTGGACTGGGCCGCGCGCTGGGCAAGGACGCCGAAAAGGCCCTGTTGCCTCTGCGCCAGCGGTCGGTGCCTTTGGTCGCGGTCGATGTTCCCAGCGGCCTGTGCGCCGACAGTGGGCGGATGCGCGGCCAGGGCGCGGCGGCGGATCTGACTGTGACTTTTCACCGACCGAAACTGGGTCAGTACTTGGCCGAGGGTCCGGCCTATTGCGGCAAGCTGGTGGTCGTCGATATCGGTGTCTCGGCGGGCCCGACGGGCGTTCCCTTGGCGGGGTTGCCTGCGGGTGTAGCAAAGATCTCTGGCCACAAATTCGACTATGGCCATGCCCTGGTGCTGTCTGGTCCCGCTGGCAAAGGCGGGGCTGCGCGACTGGCCGCACGGGCCGCGCTGCGGGTAGGGGCGGGGCTGGTGACGGTCGGTTGCCCCGCCAGCGCGATGATGGAAAACGCCTGCCAGCTAGAGTCGGTCATGTTGACCGAGGTCGACGACGCATCCGCGCTGGTCAAGGTGCTGGCCGACGACCGGATCAATGCGCTTTGCCTTGGTCCGGGCGCGACGGTGCGGCGGGCGGGCGATTTGTTGCGCGTGGGATTGGCGGCAGAACAGGGCGGCGGCGCGCTGGCCGTTGTGCTGGATGCCGACGCCCTGACCGCCTTGGCCGCTGACCGTAGCCTGATGGCACATCTGCACGACCGCTGCATTCTGACCCCGCACGACGGAGAGTTCGCCCGTCTGTTCCCCGATCTGGCCGAGATGCTGCGCCATGTTCCGGATAAGGGACCGGTGCCGTCGCGTCTGGATGCGGCTGTCGCGGCGGCAAAGCGGAGTGGCGCGGTGGTTGCCCTAAAGGGCCCCGACACGATCATCGCGGCACCCGACGGGCGGGTTTCGGTCCACGCGGCAAGCTACAGCCGCGCCGCGCCTTGGCTCGCGACCGCAGGGGCAGGGGATGTGTTGGCGGGCCTCATCACCGGACTGCTGGCGCGCGGAACCGAACCCTTCGCGGCGGCCTGCGGTGGCGCGTGGCTACATGCCGAATCCGCGCGTGCCTATGGCCCCGGACTGATCGCCGAGGACCTGCCGATGATGCTTCCAACAGTGTTTCGTGGAATGGGCCTGTAAGGGGGGGGCAAAAACCGACCCCTATCACAGGCCCCACAGGCAGGCCGATCAGGCGGCTGCCAGCGGCTCCGAGCGGACTTCGACCCCGTCTGCATACAGGATATGGGGGGCGTCGAACTCTAGCTCGAACATCGCGACCTCGTGCAGACCTTCGTCGGTCACGAATTCGCCGTCCGTTAGCTGGATCGCGCTGACCGTCGCGGTCGGTGTGCCGAACATCGACTCGGCCCGCCAGTCGCGGACGTGGATCGGCGTGTTCGCGCTGACGTACATGTCGCGGTCGGGGCGGTTGTTGCCCAGACAGCCCCGCGCAATCCGCACCGTGTTCAAAGACACCCGTTTGAACGAAATCCGCACCAAGCGCGCCATACCGGCGTCGCGGGTGATGATGCGGTCGCCCGGTGTCAGGTGTTCGACCGGAATTTCTCCGTCCAAGGTCATAAGGATGGTTCCCGCGACAAGCCCATGGCTCATGGCAGGGACAACAGCCACATGGGCTGCGTGTTCATGGATACTCGGTTGCATGGCGTTTTCCGCTCTTGCTGTGATGCCTCAGAAATGGGGCAGTTTTGAAACCCTGCCTCTCGTATGTGGCAAATTATTGGCCAGATCCGAGGAAATGTCATCAAAATTTCCTGACTTGGCGCGGATTTTGCTCTCGCCTCTGGTGAATGGCTTTGGTAGGAGCATCCCGACCGTGCGGGTGTGGCGAAATTGGCAGACGCACCAGATTTAGGTTCTGGCGCCGCAAGGCGTGGGGGTTCAAGTCCCTCCACCCGCACCACGTCCCCCTGCTTTCCCTGGCTGCGCCGCCCGTCCGGCAGCGCACGGGACCTGCTAGGTTTCCTCTCAAATCAGAGCATTTCGCCTTGCAAGGGCTGGGCGGTGCCAATAGAAGGGCCTCTGATTTGGGATTGGCCGCACTGGCGGCTCTGACGAACGAAAAAGGACGCCAATATGCAGGTCAACGAGACCCTGAACGAAGGTCTGAAGCGCGGCTATCAGATCGTTGTCACCGCGGCCGAGCTGGAAGCCAAGGTGAATGAAAAGCTGGTCGAGGCGCAGCCGGAAATCTCTATGAAGGGCTTTCGCAAGGGCAAGGTCCCGATGGCTCTGCTGAAAAAGCAGTTCGGCCAGAAGGTTCTGGGCGAGTCGATGCAGGAAGCCATCGATGGCGCGCTGAACGACCATCTGGAAAAGTCGGGCCACCGTCCCGCCACCCAGCCGCAGATGAAAATGGTCAACGAAAACTGGAAAGAAGGCGACGACGTGAACGTCGAGGTCAGCTATGAAATGCTGCCCGCCGTGCCGGAAACCGATTTCGCGAAGATCAAGGTTCAGCGCATGGTCGTCAAAGCCGACGACGCTGCCGTGACCGAGGCGCTGGAAAACCTTGCCAAGTCGGCTCAGAACTTCGAAGACCGCAAGAAAGGCACGAAAGCCAAAGACGGCGATCAGGTCATCATCGACTTCGTCGGCAAGGTCGACGGCGAAGCCTTTGAAGGCGGCACCGCCGAGGATTACCCGCTGGTGCTGGGCTCGAATTCCTTCATCCCCGGTTTCGAAGCCGGTCTGGTCGGCGTGAAAGCCGGCGAGGAAAAGGACGTCGATGTCACTTTCCCCGAAAACTATCAGGCCGAGCATCTGGCAGGCAAAGCGGCTGTTTTCAGCTGCACCGTAAAGGCTGTCAAAGAGCCGAAGCCCGCCGAAGTGAACGACGAACTGGCCAAGCAGTATGGCGCCGAAGATCTGGACGGCCTGAAGGCTCAGATCACCGAGCGTCTGGAAGCCGAATACACCGGCGCCGCCCGCGCGGTTGCAAAGCGTGGCCTGCTAGACGCGCTGGACAAGGCCGTGACCTTTGAACTGCCGCCGTCGCTGGTCGACGCCGAAGCCGGTCAGATCGCCCACCAGCTGTGGCACGAAGACAACCCCGACCACCATGGCCACGACCACGACAAGATCGAGCCGACCGACGAGCACAAGGCCCTTGCCGAGCGCCGCGTGAAGCTGGGCCTGTTCCTTGCCGAAGTTGGCCAGAAGGCCGAGATCAAGGTTTCCGACGCCGAGCTGACTCAGGCCGTCATGAACCAGGCTCGCCAGTACCCGGGTCAGGAACGCCAGTTCTTTGAATTCGTTCAGCAGAACGCCCAGTTCCGCCAGCAGCTGCAGGCACCGATCTTCGAAGACAAAGTCGTCGACCACATTTTCGGACTCGTCAAAGTGACCGAAAAAGAGGTCAACAAGGACGCACTGCAGAAAGCTGTCGAAGCTCTCGACGAAGAATAAGACCTTCGACCACCGCGAAAAGGGGCTGCTCCGGCAACGGGGCGGCCCCTTACTTATGGATAACCCTACCCTTGGAAAGAAGAATCTTCTTGGGTGAAGGGGAAAGAGCGTCTTAGACTAAGACATTCGTTACCAAAAATGGGGTTCAATCATCATGAGAAAGGTTTTTACGGCAATCGCGTTGTTCTTTGGCATGTCGGCCGCGGCCTACGCCTGCCCAGATCCGCAGCAGTGGGGCGCTGAGTCCTACCGCGTTTCAGGGAGCCAAATGAGAAATCAGATCGAGTTGAACGTCGTTGCCGGCGGAGAGAACTACATCTGGAACTGCCGCCACATTCGTCCCGGCACGGATCGCGGCGCGGGGTACTTTACCACTCAGCCTGACTTCACCTTCGAACTGACCGGAATGAACGGGTACCAGTTGGGCATCGCGGTTGTAAGCCGCTGCGACTCGGCTCTGCTGATCAACACCGGATCGGGAAGCTGGTTCTATGACGACGATGACAACGGCGATCTGGATCCGCGCATCTTGTTGACGCGACCGGCCAACGGATATCTTGACGTCTGGATCGGCACCTATGACGGCCAGTATTGCGACGCGACGCTGCTGCTGAAGACTTACTGATCTTTTGTCGAATACCAAACGGGGCGCCGGATAGTCGGCGCCCCGTTTGTTTTGCGGAAGCCGTCAGGCCGCGCGGCGGCGGGTTCCCGATACCGGGCGCGGGGCGACCGGAGGGGTCATCGGGTTCAGCGGAATAATGTCAGCGGATTGACGAACACGTCCTGTCGCGACAAATCGCGGGGTCAGGAACACCGACGCGCCCAGAAGAACGGCGGCCGCAATGGCACTGACCGGCTCGACGGTGGTCACGGTTTCGATCGGGGACAGACCCGACATGAGGAGAAACCCCACCCCAAGCGCAAAGAGCTCTACCAATGCGACGCACATCAGCATCGAGGCAGGTGTTTGGGTCCAACGGGCAGGGA
>JALQXR010000147.1:0-1410 GCA_023263105.1 Marivivens sp.
CACGCTGACCATGGTCACGTCCGTGCCCGATGGCTTTGCCGTGTTCGATGACGCTGCAGTGCACTTTGCAGACCTTGTGACCCGCATGACCGGCGGCGCCCGGACCATCGACAAGAAGCCGGCTGGCTCGCTCGTCGGTGCTCTGGAAGTGTTCGACGCAGTCAGCGCCGGCCAGGCAGACATCTATCACTCGGCCGAATACTACTTTATGAACCAGCACCCGGGCTTCGGCTTCTTCACCTCGATGCCGTTCGGCGCGACCGGTGGCGAAATGATGTCCTGGTACATGCACGGCGGCGGCAAAGAGCTGCACACCGAACTGTCGAGCATCTTTGGCCTGAAGTCGTTCCTTGCCGGTAACACCGGTCACCAGCCCGGCGGCTGGTTCAACAAGGAAATCAACACCGCTGCCGACCTTCAGGGTCTGAAGTTCCGTATGCCGGGCTTCGGCGGCAAGGCTCTGGGTCTGACCGGTGCATCCGTTCAGAACATCCCCGGCGGCGAAATCTATCAGGCTCTGTCGTCCGGTGCGATCGACGGCGCCGAGTGGATCGGCCCGTTCGCGGACGAACGCCTTGGCTTCCAGGAAATCTGCAAGTTCTACTACACCTCGGGCATGCACGAGCCGGGTTCGGCTCTGGCCGCCGGTATCAACATCGACGTTTGGGAGTCGCTGACCCCCGAGCAGCAGCTCATCGTCGAGACCGCAGCCGAAAAGACCCACTCGTGGTCGCTGGCTCAGTCGAATTACAACAACGCAGCCGCTCTGGACCGCCTGAAGGCGACCGGCGTGAAGGTTCTCCAGTTCTCGGACGAGATCTGGGACGCTTTCGGTGCCGCATCCAAGACTGCAATGGACGAGTTCATGGGCGACGAGCTGTTCGCACGCATCCGCAACAGCTACGAAGCGTCGAACCAGGCCGTTTACAACTGGACGAGCGTTTCGGACGGCGTGTTCACCGCGCAGCGTAACCGCGTCAACAACGGCTAATCCTAGCCGGAAACTTTGCCCGGGCCGGTCCATGCGATCGGCCCGGGTATTGATTAGGCGACAGCCTCGTCGCTTATGGGGCAATCAAGCTGACGAAAGGGGCCGACTATGGGCCTGGTGGAATCATGGGGCGGCAATGCCATTGGCTGGGTCGCTGCTAACCTGATCGAAGCATTCTACAATTTCTTTTACGCCGTATCGCACCCCGGGCTGTGGCTCGACTGGGTGACTTGGGCGGGAACCACCGAAGACAAGGAATCGCTGATGCGGTTCATCTACTTTGGTGCCTCGGTCGAGTTCTTCTTCGTGGTCCTTGTCGCGTTCCTGATCCTGACGGTGGTCGGGATGCTGCGCAACAATGTCATGTGGGGCGTCGTGCGCGGGCTCGAGGGCTTTGCCAACGGCGTGGGCCGCTTCTT
>JALQXR010000147.1:1420-5829 GCA_023263105.1 Marivivens sp.
GGTCTGGTCATGGTGCTGATCCAGATCATGGTCATCTTCATGCAGCGTGTGTTCGCGGTCAGCCAGATCAGCTTCGGCTTCGGCATGACCGTCGCGTTCGACGTCAGCTGGTGGTCCGAGAGCCTCAAATTCTACAATGCGCTCGTTGTGGCGCTTTGTGTGACCTACACCTTTGTCCAAGGCGGTCACGTGCGCGTCGATCTGGTCTATTCGGGCGTGTCCTATCGCACGAAAAAGTTGATCGACATGATGGGCAGCCTCTTTTTCATGATGCCGGCCGCGATTGTCGTCTGGCTGTATGGATGGTTCTTCATGTGGCGCCACCTTGTGGTTCCCAACGCATCCGCGTCGGACCAGCTTGACCGCTTGCTGACAAAGGCACGCGCCCTGCGCTGGAACGTCGAAACCATCGGCTTCAGCCCCAACGGGTTCAACGCCTACTTCCTGTTCAAGATGTTGCTGCTTGCCTACACGTTGCTCGTGTTGATGCATGCGGTCGCGTTCTTCTATCGCTCTTACTTGGAGCGGAAAGAGGGCGAGGCCAGCGAAGGCAAATATCTAGACAAAGACCAGCTGGGTGACGCGCAAGCCGAACTCGTTGCTGAAATCCACTAAGCCTAAGGACAGCTACGATGTTTGGAATTGATGGCGTCGAAATCGGCCTCGTTATCGTCTTTCTTACCCTTTTCGGGGCAATCCTGTCCGGCTTTCCGGTGGCTTTCGCCATCGGTGGCGCGGCGGTGGTGTCCTTTGTTATCGTGGCCGGCCTTGATAGCGCCGGTCTGTTGATCCATCAGGCCATCGACACCTCGTCGGCGGCCTATCACGATCTGACCGTGGCGGGCGTGCGTCCCGACGCGATTTCGGTCTTTACCTATCCCGACCTGCCAAGGATCGCCGAACCGGTGTTCCCGCTGGGCTGGGAAGTCGCGATGGACCGCAACATTTCCTTCATCGTGAACCGGATGAACGAACGCGTGCTGGCCGGTCAGTCGATCGAAACGCTGCTTGCGGTGCTGATGTTCGTGATGATGGGCATCATGCTAGAGCGGTCGCGGATCGCGGACGAGCTTCTGACCAAGATGGCCAACGTCTTTGGCCCGCTTCCCGGCGGTCTGGCGGTGTCGATCGTGGTCGTGGGGGCCTTCCTTGCGGCCTCTACCGGCATCGTCGGCGCAACCGTGGTGACCATGGGTCTGCTGGCCCTGCCGACCATGCTGCGCAACAACTACTCGCCCGAGCTGGCAACCGGCGTCATCGCCGCCTCCGGCACGCTGGGCCAGATCATCCCGCCGTCGATCGTGATCGTTCTGCTGGGGACCTTGGCCGGTGACCTTTATTCGGCTGCTCAGGAAGACCGTGCGCAGCTTGCCGGTTGTACCGACGCGCTGACCTACCTCGGGTCGCCCGCGGTTGTGTCGGTGGGCACCTTGTTCCAGGCCGCACTGCTGCCGGGCATCCTGCTGTCCTGCCTTTATGCCGGTTACGCTTTCCTTTACGCGCTGCTGAACCCGTCCAAAGCCCCCGCCGTTCAGGCAGAGGTCGGCGGAGGGTCCAACTCTACCCGTAACGAAAAGCTGACATGGTTCCTTGCGGTTCCGGCGCTGATGCTGGGCCTGACCTTTGCCTTCAACGCGACCAATATCGTCGGCAGCCAGTCGGTCATCGTCGACAGCTACACCGACGCCGGTGTGAACGCGAGCCTGCGGACCAACGTGTCCGACGACTGTAAGGCGTCGATGATCGCGCTGCATGGTCAAGAGGCTTGGGACGAGGCAGCCGCACAACAGGCCGCGATCGATGCGTCCGGTGGTGTGGAAGAAGCCCGCAAGCTGACCGACGAAGAACGCGCCGTTCTGGTCGAGGAAAAGATCGCCAACGCACCCAGCATCGGCACCGGTATCACCATTATCGCGCTGATTTTCGGTCTGATCATGGCTGTGGCCCGCGGGATCAACCCCGGCGCCGATCCCAAGCCGCTGTTGATCGGCACCATCGGCACTCTGATGCTGCTGGCCGTAGATGTGCTGTGGATCACGCCCCGGACCTCGCCCGGTATCACGACGCTGATCATCGCCATTCCGGTTCTGCTGGGGCTGGTCGGTGTGCGGACCGGTATGCGCCGTCTGGGCGAGAACGAACTGCTGCGGGTGATCTTCCCGCCGCTGGTTCTGATCGTCGCGGTGCTTGGCTCGATCCTTGGCGGGATCACCAACCCGACCCCCGCGGCAGCGCTGGGTGCGGGCGGTGCGATCCTCTTGGCCGCTTCGCGCAAGCTGTCCGACCTTGGCCGTCCTAGCCACATGGTGACCAATACCTCGCTTGCCATTCTGGTGATGCTGGTGGTCGGCGTGAACTTTGACATGCGTCTGGGTCAGGATGTCCTGAAGCTAGAGAACATCATCGCCTTTATCGTCGCCTTCTCGGCCTTCCTGTTCGCCATGTTCGGGATGCTGTGGTGCGCGGTCGTGCTGTGGCGCGAAGGTGTTCTGGCGCCGGTGGTCCGGGAAACAGCGAAAGTGACCTCGATGGTGTTCACCATCCTGATCGGCTCGCAGCTTCTGAACCTCGTGCTGATTTCGTTCGGCGGGGAACATTACATTCAGGGCTTCCTGCGGAGCTTCTCGAACGAATGGACCGCCTTCCTGATCGTCATGCTGGTCCTGTTCATCCTTGGCTTCGTGCTCGACTTCCTCGAGATCATCTACATCGTGATCCCGATTGTCGGGCCGGTGATCTACGGCGGATCGTTCGATCCGAAGTGGGTGACCATCATGATCGCGGTGAACCTGCAGACGTCGTTCTTGACGCCGCCATTCGGGTTTGCGCTGTTCTACCTGCGAGGGGTCGCGCCAAAAGAGGTCACGACCGGCCACATCTACCGCGGGATCGTGCCCTTTGTGCTGATCCAGGTCTTGGGGCTCGCGTTGTTGGCGGTCTTCCCACAGGTGGTGACGATCGTGCCGAACTTGCTGAACTGATCGGGAAACTCCGATCGATCGAAACGAAAGGGCGCCCTCGTGGCGCCCTTTTGCTGTGTGTGGGGGGGTGCAGCGACAGACATGGCTGCGGCCGGATGTGACGGGTCAGCAATGGCGGGTCAGCTTGGCCCGTGCGCTTGGCCAGTCAACTTTGCCCGCCTGCTTGGCCGGCTAGCTTGGCCGGTTATAGAGTGGGGGGTGTTTTTTGCGGCATCTGGATGCGCGCGACCTGTTCCGCGATCGACTGCACCGAGCCCGACGATTGGGGCGGGGCAAAGTTTTCGGGGTTGTCCATCGCCTGCCAACGACCGTCGGCAAAGATCTCAAGCCCCGAGAATTTGCTCTTGTAGCCCATCTTCTGGCTGCCCGGGACCCAATAGCCCAGATAGACGTAGGACAGCCCCAGATCCTTTGCCAGCCGAATATGGTCCAGCACGACATAGGTTCCGATGCTGTTGCGTTCCATTTCGGGATCGAAGAACGAATAGACCATGCTTAGTCCGTCATCCAGCACATCGGTCAGGCACACAGCGGTCAGCCGCGCCTTGGCCGCCGCCGTTTCGCGCGAATATTCGATCAGGCGCGTTTTGATCGGGGTCTCTTCGACCATCGCGGCGAATTCGAAGATATCCATATCGGCCATGCCGCCGTCGGCGTGCCGGCCTTCCAGATAGGTGCGGAACAACTCGAACTGTTCCTCGGTCGCCCAAGGAGAGCGCGCCTGCCGAACGAGGCCTGCGTTGCGCTTTTCGACCCGCTTCTGGCTGCGGCTGATGTCAAACCGTGACACGTCGATCCGCGCCGACAGGCAGGCGTTACATTCGGCGCAGGCGGGGCGGTAAAGCACGTTCTGCGACCGGCGGAACCCTTGCTTGGACAGGCAGTCGTTCAACTCGGCCGCGGTGGGGCCTTGCAGGGCAGTGAAAAGCTTACGTTCCACTTGCCCCTCTAGGTAGGGGCAAGGCTGGGGCGCAGTCACATAGAACTGCGGTGCAAGAGGAATCGTATGGCGCATCGGGGGCCGGGCAATACTGCTGGTTCAAGACAGACTAGCAGCGCGCCCGAACTCCGCCAAGACTCACCTTTGGGGGTCAGTAAAGTGGGCGGTTCACAGCCGCCGTCCCCAGGATGAGGTCGGACAGGCCCTGCCGCCGTGCACTGACAAGCATCATCAGCATCGACACCAGTTGCAGCGGCGCGACAAGGATCGACACCGTGTAGCCCAAGGTGTGCCAGAAGGCGGTGGCAGAGCTGAACCGGCCGCCGTCTCTTTCGCGCAATTCGATTGCCATCATCGACATTCCCCACGTCGCCGAACCCGAGCCTATCGTCCACCAACGGTAGAAAAAGCCCACGACGACCATCATGGCCGGAAAGAAGAACAGCCCAAGAAAGGCGGTGAACGGTAGCAGCAGGGCGCAGAGAATT
>JALQXR010000148.1 GCA_023263105.1 Marivivens sp.
GAGGTCGGCCAGCAGTTCAGCGTGACCCGTGAACGTATCCGTCAGATCGAGGCAAAGGCGCTGCGCAAGCTCAAGCACCCGAGCCGGAGCCGAAAGCTTCGCAGCTTCCTCGATCAGTGATCACAGGGCGCCCCGCGGGGCGCCTTTTACTTCTGGAACAGGCTGTCGCCGAAGCTGACCAGAAACGCCCCGCCCAGCACCAGCACCGAGCCCGCGATCTTTGCCATGGTCGCCGGTTGAACGGGGACGCCGAGCAGGCCGAAGTGGTTGATAAAAATACCGAAAACGATCTGCCCTGCGACCAGCAGAACGAACAGCGCGTTGGTTCCGATTCGCGGAATCAGATAGCTGTTGCCCAAGATAATGGCCGCGCTGAACACACCTGCCAGCAACAGCCACGTGGGCACATCCGCGAATTTTGCCGCAGTTGGCAATTTGTTTCCGGTTGCAAAGACCAGCACCACAGAGGTGACCAGCCCGAAAAAGAAGAACGGCAAATTGCCCAAGATCGGCGCCCCGAGGATCCGCGCGGTCTGGGCCGTCATCGGGATATAGACGGACACCGCCGCCCCCATCAGGATCGCAAGAGAAAAGGTGAAGAACGTCATCGGTGGCCTCCGTATCGGTTGTCGGAACACTGCGGCGGGGCAGGGCGAAGTGCAAGCGGTTGACGACTTGGCCGACCGGCATGGTCGGTCGTGCTTTCGATGCTTTCCTGCGCCGACTCACCCCCGCTTCGTGGTAAACTGAATCCGCCGCGTGACGCGGACGGGAGGAACCAAAATGACCGCCATGAATGTTGTGCATATGCGCGTGAAGCAGGGCCAAGAGGCCGAGTTTGTCCGCCTACATGACGAAATGAGATCGACAGTCATGACCGGACTGCGAAACCTCTGGATCGCCAAGGTGGGCGACAGGGACCATATCGTCGTGGGGGAATGGGATGATCTGGACGCCATGGCTGCGGCCCGTCCGGCGATGATCAAGAACCTCGATCGGGTGCGGCCCTTGCTCGAAGATCTGGGCGGTGGGCGCGGCGTGACCGAGCCTTGGTCCGGGTCCGTATCGCTCCATTTTTCGGGGTGACGGGCCGACGGTGGCGGGGTGATTCAAATCTGACACACCACATCTGGCGCGACAAAGACAATGCTACCCAAATCTAGAGTAAGCCCCTATAGTAAGTGGGGAAAACGGGAAGAAATACCCGGAAGGCAAAGGATGAGGACAGGACATGCGTTGCCCTTTTTGCGGAAACGTCGACACACAAGTTAAAGATTCCCGCCCCGCTGAGGACCATGTCGCCATTCGCCGGCGGCGGTTTTGCCCTGCTTGCGGCGGGCGGTTCACCACATATGAACGCGTGCAGTTGCGCGACCTAGTGGTCATCAAGAACAGTGGCCGCAGAGAAGATTTCGACCGCGACAAGCTGGAGCGCTCGATCCGGATCGCACTGCAGAAACGCCCGATCGAACCCGAGCGGATGGACCAGATGATCTCTGGCATCGTGCGGCGGCTTGAATCCATGGGCGAGACGGACATTCCGTCCAGCACGATAGGCGAAATCGTGATGGAGAGCCTCGCGCGGATCGACACCGTTGCCTATGTGCGGTTTGCCAGCGTCTATAAGAATTTCCAGGCGGCAGACGACTTCGACAAGTTCATCGACGAGTTGCGGCCAAACGCCAAGACTGACACGTGACGGACCAAAGCGACCGCCGTTTCATGGCGCTCGCGCTGGCTCTTGGGCGGCGGGGCATGGGTCGTGTCTGGCCCAATCCCGCGGTCGGCTGTGTGATCGTTCGTGACGGGCGGATCGTGGGCCGTGGCTGGACCGCCGACGGCGGGCGCCCGCATGCGGAGGCGCGCGCTCTTGCCATGGCGGGGGACGCGGCGCGGGGTGCGACCGCCTTTGTTTCACTAGAGCCTTGCGCACATCACGGACAAACCCCGCCCTGCGCCGAAAGTCTGGTTGCGGCGGGCATCGCGCGGGTTGTGGTCGCGACGGGCGATCCGGATCCAAGGGTGGCCGGACGCGGCATTGCCATGCTGCGAAACGCGGGCGTTGCCGTCACCGAAGGCGTCATGCAGGCCGAAGCGGATCGCGACCATGCAGGATTTTTCCTGCGGGTCGGGTCGCGCCGACCGTTTGTCACCCTGAAACTGGCAGCGTCGCTCGATGGACGTATCGCAACCGCGACCGGCGAAAGCCAGTGGATCACGGGACCCCAAGCGCGGCGCTATGTGCATGCGCTGCGGTCGCGGCATGATGCTGTCATGGTCGGCGCTGGCACGGCGCGCGCGGACGATCCGTTGTTGACTGTGCGGGACATGGGCGTGACGCGCCAACCGGTCAGGGTCGTCGTGTCGCGGCATCTGGACCTTCCGTCGGACGGCAGGCTTGCCGCTTCGGCTGCCGAGGTGCCGCTGTGGCTGTGCCACGGGCAAACGGCGGACAGCGACCGTGTGCAGCGTTGGACAGCGCTGGGTGCCCAGAGCCTGCCGACAGGGATGGCGCATGGTCAGGTCGATATCGGTGCGGTCTTGAACGGGTTGGCGGATCAGGGATTGACCCGCGTGTTTTGCGAGGGCGGCGGCGGGCTGGCGGCGTCCTTGCTTATGGCCGGTCTTGTCGACGAACTTGTCGTTTTTTCGGGGGGTTTGGCGCTGGGGGCCGAAGGCACCCCGTCGCTGGCCGCGATGGGTGTCGGAGCGCTGTCGGCGGCACCGCGTTTCCGTCTGCTCGACATCGCGCGGATGGGCGGTGACACCATGAGCACCTGGACCAAGGATTGAAGATTTCGAACCTACGGCAGTCCCGCGGCCCGAATGTATCCCAATTTGGGTCCGCCTTTACAGCGGTTTAGCGGAGATTAGCGCCATATCCACGCGTAGCTGGCAAACAGCCCCTGCACTTTTGCAACCAAACGCCACGCAGGACGTCCGAGCATCGACGCGGCTGAGCTTAGCCTTTCGACGGCGACTTCGGGCGGGCAGGGTTCGCCGCTGACGGGATCGAAATAGCGCGGATAATCGATCAGCACCGCATGGGCCATCTGCGCAATCGTGGGTCGGGCCTGCCGCCGTGTCAGCGGCATCGCGTGGTCGTCGGTCAGGCCCCAGCCGGCGTAGAACGGCGATCCCAAGGTAACCACTTTCTTGCCGCGCAAGAGCGCCTCGAACCCGATCGTCGAGGTCATCGTCCAGACCTCGTCCACCAGACCGATGGCCGCATCCGCCGAAAGGCCGTCCAGCACCGCGTCGGCGTGATCAAGGGCATCGGGCACCGCCCCGATGCGCAGACCCGCCTCTACGTCGGGATGTGGCTTATACAGGATGACGGCTGCCGGATTTGCCTCTCGGACCTTGATCAGCAGGTCGCGGTTGGTCCGGACGTCCGTCGTTCCAAGCCGGATCGAGGCATCGTCTTCGACCTGGCCCGGAACCAGAATTCGGCGTCCTTGGGGCAGGTCGGCCGGTCCGGTCTCGGTCCCTGTATTATACTTGCCAAGCTTTGCGCGCAGCACACGGGCGATCAGTCGTTCTGCCCTGTGGGTTGCCCAGTGCGGTAGGTCCGCACTGTTTTCAATCAGGATTTCCAGCTGGCTTGGCGCCGAGGGATCATAGTAGATGCCGGTCGGATCAGTGACCAAGGACAGCGGCGCGGTCAGGTCGGCGCCCAACCCTCGGGACCGCAAAAAGCCGTCTTCGACCCGAACCGCATCGGGATGGTCCGCAGCGGCAGAGGCCCAAACCATATGTCGGCGCTGGTCCTTTGCGGCGATGGCCGTAGCGCGCCGTTCCGCGAAGCGGAGCTTGCGATATCGTCCGTAGAACTGCTGGAGCGGCGTGCGTTTCCACAGCCGCATGCCAGAGGCGACCCAACCGGCGCGGTCCTCTCTCCAGGCGCGGGCGCGGGCGTCCAGGGTATCGATCGCCTCTTCGAGGGTGCAGAGCCTGTCCCGATAGGGGCAGTACCATGTGGGATAAAGGATCATCGCCCCGACGAACAACTGTGCCCGCGTGAGTTTGCGCTGCCTGCGGTCCAGTGGGTCGCGGTCGTCGCTCAATCCCCAGCCCGCGTAGAACGGCTGTCCGAACACCACCGGCCGGTGGCCGCTTAGAATGGCTTCGAAACCCAATTGGGACGACACGGTATAGACCGCGAGCGCCCCTTCGAGCAGGCCCCAAGGCGACAGGGCTGCATCGACGAACGCCATGTCGGGATCAAGGTCTTCTGGCTTGTAATGGCCCGGTCTGTGGCCCGCGCGGGTTTCGGGGTGCACTTTGATCAGGATGCGCGCGGTCGGGTGCTCCTCTCGGGCGGTGAACAGCATTTCCCGAAAGCGGTTTCGATTGGCGCGGCTTGCGGTGACCGAGGCGTCTCCGGCTGTCTGGTCGACGACCAGCACATATCCCGGATCGGGCAGGGGCGCGGTCGGGTCGTAGGCAGAGTATTTCGAGAGTTCCGCCCGGCGCAGCCTTTCGATGGCCGCCTTTGCCCGATTCAGAACCGCCGTGTCGTCAAGCGGGTCTTCGGTCAGGATCCGTTCCAGATCCGATACCGTCGAGGGGTCGAAATGAACGCCGGACCGGTCGATCAGCAGGCCGACTGGGGGCTCTCCGTCGCGGCCGGTCAGGACAGAGCGCAGAAAGGCGTCCTCGACCCGAACGATTGGGGCGCCGGTGTGCTCGGCAACCCATTCGCCACGCGGGCTGGTGGGGCTTTGTCCCCAGACGCCGATCAGGTCATCTTTGGCCGGTTTGCCAAGCGCCACCTCGTATCCGGCAAGCGACAGGATGCGGCGGATGCGCGGTTTTGTCAGGAACCCGCCGTTGTAAACAAAAAGCCGCCGCGGAGGTGTCCCCGCGGCGGCGTGGTCGTTTGGCCTTTGGCGCATCAGTTGCCAGTAAAGGTGTTTGCTGTAGCGCCGACCTGTCCAAGCGAACCGGTGATTGCGGCAATCGTCTTGTCGAACTGGACGAACGGCGCTTCGGTTACGTAGACGGTGTCTTCGTCGCGGATGGCAAAGTCGCGGGCCATGAACATCCCGTTCGGGCGGGTGAGGTCCAGCGCGTAGATCATTCGCTGGGTGCCGACCAAGGTCATGTCGCCGGTCAGCTGGCGCGCGATTTCTTCCGGTTCGTTGCGGAACACAAAGACACCGGTCGGGTCGGCCACGGTGGAAATCAGGCCGCCGACCTGCGCAATCGCTTCGATCGCCGAGATGGTGCGGCTCTGGAAGGTTACTTCGCTCTGGGCGCCGGTCGCGCCAAGGGCGGTGAAGGACCGGCTGTCCTCTTCCACGACGATCCGGTCGCCGGGGCGAAGGGCGATGTCGAAGGACGGGTTGTCATAAAGATCCTGGAACCACACGGATCCGCGCTGGCCGCCTCGGACCACGGTGACCTGTGCGATTTCGGGCCGGATCGAAAGACCGCCAGCCCGCGCGATCATGGCGCTAAGGGTGCGGGTCGGGCGTTCGATCGGATAGACGCCCTGTCCCGCGACACCCCCCACGACCGAGACGGTCGATCCGTCGCCGGCAAGCCGGACGACCTGAACCTGTGGCTCGGGGGTTTGTTCCTGCAGTTTCTCGGTGATGATCCGGCGCAGGGCATCGGGGGTGTTGTCCGACGCGCGGATTCGTCCGGCGTAGGGCACAAAGATAAAGCCCTGATCGTCGACCTGAACCTCTTCCAGTTGCGCGACGGACTGGCCGGGTCCGGCCAACAGGCCGTCGGTCACGTTTTCCCAGATTTGCAGGCCCAGCGTGTCGCCCGGTCGGATGATGTCCGAGCCGACAACCCCTGCG
>JALQXR010000149.1 GCA_023263105.1 Marivivens sp.
CTGGCTTACGCCGCCGATTTTCCAGCCCTTCGGAAATTCGATCGTCCCGCCGTCCAGCGTCAGTTCCTCTCGGATCAGGCGGAACAGCGTCGTCTTGCCGGTGCCGTTGCGTCCGACCAGACCGACCTTGTGACCGGTGGGCACGACGACGCTCGCTCCCTCGATCAGGGGGCGGCCGTCGATTGAATAAGAGATATCGCTGATCCTAAGCATGGCCCCCCATTGCCCGAGCGGCGGGGGGGCGTCAACGGCTCGCGTGGCAAAGACCCGCCGTAGTGCCGACAGAACCGCAATCACAGAGGCTTTTCATGTCGCCAACACCGTGCTAGGGCAGCGCCGATCATTTCAACGGCCCCTTCGGGCCCTACCTGTAAGAGGCATATCATGGCAACCGAACGCACCCTTTCCATCATCAAGCCCGATGCGACCAACCGTAACCTGACCGGCAAGATCAACGCCAAGTTCGAAGATGCCGGTCTGCGCATCGTCGCCCAGAAGCGGATCAAGCTGTCCATGGAGCAGGCTGGCAAGTTCTACGAAGTCCACGCCGCACGCCCGTTCTACGGCGAACTGTGCGAATTCATGGCATCGGCTCCGGTCGTTGTTCAGGTTCTCGAAGGGGAAGGCGCAATCGCCAAGAACCGCGAAGTCATGGGCGCCACCAACCCCAAGGACGCCGCAGCCGGCACCATCCGCGCTGAATTCGCCCTTTCGGTTGGCGAAAACTCGGTCCACGGCTCCGACGCTCCGGAAACCGCGGCTCAGGAAATCGCGTTCTTCTTCTCGGGCCTCGAACTGGTCGGCTAAACCCTGCCACCGGTGAAAATCAGACCCGTCCGGAGCGTTTGGCTTCGGGCGGGTTTTTCATGTCAGGCGGCCAGCCTTGGGGCAGGGCGGTCGGTCACGGGACGGGCGCGGCCCGCGACCTTTGTCAGGTTCGCCTCGAGCGCGCGATAGTTGCGGATGTTGGCGTTATAGACCACGTCGAACACATCGCCGACCACCGGTATCGCACCGATCAGCAGGTCCACCAGCAGGTTGCCCGACATATAGGCCAAGGTCCCCGGGGTCGCGCCAAGCTTATGCGCCCGCCAGATCATATAGATCGACGGCAGAACCGTGGCCGCGTCCCCGACGACGGGGATCAACCCGATGATATTGTCCAGCCCGACCGAGTAATTGGTGCGGGGAATGAAGTACAGCGCGTCCATCCGCCATGCAATCCGGCGCAGACGGGCCAGCTCTTCGTCTAGGGTGGGGTCATGTATGTTCATGTCGTTAACATACATGGGAATCGCGGGGCCGTCAGGGGGAAAACACGCTACTTTTTCTCGATTACGCCGATTTCGTTCAGGATCGCTTCCAGCTTGGCGCGTGGCGCGATGGGGGTTGCGGCCTTTAGATTGTCGAACTTGACCCGCAGGGCGGCCTTTTCGGCGCCCTTGCAGTCGTTCCACGGTCGGCCCTGCAGCCCCATGACCAGAACATAGTAGCCAATGAAATGCGGGCGCACGCCGGATTCGAGCAAACGGGCATAGGCGGCATCAGCACCCAGCGCACGAAGTTCCTCGGCGGTGGCGATACCGGCGTCCTTGAACTGCCTTTCGGACGCGGGCCCAAGATTGGGAATCGATGAAATCGGGTTGGCCATGGTCAACAGTTGCACCCCGCCTTTGACGCGGGCAACAGACAAAAAAAGGCCGACGCGCGATGCTATCAGAGACGCTGCGTCGGCCTTTAAGTTTAGCGTGATGCCGAGGGAGGGGCGGCACCATGCCTTCGTTAAGGTGCGACTGCGTCAGATGCTGGCGAAGTCGCGGAAATAATAGTCCGGTTCGGGCGCTGCTGGCGGCAACTTGCGCGTCTTCGAGCGCCCAGAAGATGTCTGGGTCGTAGTCATCGAATTGCCTTTCAAGTTTGTCTGGTACTGCCAGCTGCGCTCTTTGGCGCTTGAGTCTTATCCTACCGCTGTTTGTGGCGAATTGGCGGCAAAACAAAAAAGACGGCACGATTTGCGCCGCCTTATGTGTTTCAGGTGCAACAGTAGGTTGTGTGGTCAGCCGTTCCAACTGCGGATCGGGCCGCAGTCCATGTGGACAAAATTCGATCCACGATACCGGCCGACTCCGCCTGCGTTGCAGGCAAGGGCGGCGGCGGCCATTTGCTGGGTGTTGCGGCTGGTCAGTCGAAGGTCGGCTGCCTGACCGCGCATGTGCAGGGAATTGCGTGCCACGCCACGGGAATTCCGGCGAAGGGCGGCGTTGGTTGCCGGGGTCCGGTATCCCGAAAGCATCATGTAGGGCTCGGAGACATCCAGCAGATTGTGCGATGCGGCCATGATGTCCAGCGTGCGGGTGTCGATTCCGATGGCTTCGTTGGTCCGCCAGTCGCGCATGAAATAGGAAATCTGCGACACGGCCTCAGAGACATATTCCCCGTCGATCCAGTAGATCATGTCGATCCGTTCGCCGGTCCGACCAGAGTACATCTTCAGCCTGCGAATATCGCCGGCACCGCGCAAGAAACCTGCTGCATTTGAAAAGGTGGGCGCGGCTGCTACTGCCGTCGCCGCGAACGCACCAAGTAACGCACGCCGAGTGAGTCCCGAAGAGCTGTCTGTCATTGGTTTCTCTGTCCCGTCGTTGCCTGTCAGCTCACGTTGCCGCGAACTTAAGTGTCATCTCGTCCCCAGATGCCCGTGATTAATGACATATTTCGATTCGGGTCGCCACCAAAAGTTTTGATCAAAATCGACCGCAAGGGGTTAATAGGCAGATCTTCGCCCATTAAGCTTGATTTTCTGTTAATGTGATATTTTTGCCAGATACCGTGGCGCAACAGTGACAAGCATTGCGTCCGCATCATTGAAATGTGAGTGGACCTTCAGATTTCAGTCGGAAATCTTTCGGTAAAGTCTAATTTCAGAGGTCTTGCGTGTTTGTCCAGATGATTTCGACGCTTCGCCGGTTCGGTCTGGGGGTGGTTCTGGCCGCTTTGGCCGCGGCATTCGTTCCCAGCTTTGCCTCCGCACAGGTCACCGCCTTCCGGCAGGCCGTTGCCGAAGCCGCCACCCAGGATGAGGATCTGGCCGCTTTCTACCGCGCACGGGGGTTCGAAGGAATCTGGACCGGATCGTCGGACGAAGCGATTGCGCGCCGGAATGCGTTGATGTCTGCATTTGCCTCGGTGCACGATCATGGGCTGCCGACGGCTGTCTTTGATCCCGAAGCCCTGATTGCCCGACTGCTTGCCGCCCAGACCCCCGCCGACAAGGGCCGGATGGAGGTCGAGCTGACGCGGCTTTTCCTGTTGTATGCGCAGCAGATCCAGTCCGGCATCCTGACGCCGTCGTCTATCGACGAAGGGATCAAGGTCCGCGCCCCGCGCCGCGACCGGATGCGGACCCTGTTGAACTTTACCCATGCCGAGCCGGTCGCTTTCCTGCGGTCCCTTGTGCCGCCGACCCCCGAATATCAGCGCCTGTTGCGTGAAAAGCTGCGGTTCGAACGGCTGGTCGCCTCCGGCGGCTGGGGCGAGACGGTCAATGCCAGCCGGCTCGAGATGGGCGACAGCGGACCGGCGGTCATCTCGCTGCGTAACCGTCTGATCCGCATGGGGTATCTGGACAGAACCGCCACCACCAGTTTCGACGCCGCCCTGTTCGGAGCGGTTCAGCGGTTCCAGCAGAACCACGGCCTTGCCCCCGACGGCATCGCCGGAGAGGGCACGATCGACGAAATCAACGTATCGGCAGAGGCGCGTCTGCAATCCATCGTCGTCGCGATGGAGCGCGAGCGCTGGCTGAATCTGCCCAACGGACGGGGCGAGCGTTACATCTGGGTCAACCTGACGGACTTTACCGCCGCCATCGTCGACAATGAAACGGTCACCTTCTCGACGCGCTCTGTGGTCGGGGCCAATTCCTCCGACCGACGGACGCCCGAATTCTCGGACCTGATGGAGCATATGGTCATCAACCCCAGCTGGTACGTGCCGCGATCCATCGCGGTGAACGAATACCTGCCGCGTTTGGCGGCCGATCCGACCTCGGTCGGGCATCTGCTGATCACCGACGCGCGCGGGCAGCCCGTCGACCGTGCGACCGCCGATTTCAGCCAATACAGCACCTCGACCTTCCCGTTCGACATGCGCCAGCCTCCGGGGCGGAGCAATGCCTTGGGCGAGGTAAAGTTCATGTTCCCCAACCGCTACAACATCTACCTGCATGACACGCCCGAGAGGCATCTCTTTGGCCGAGAGGTCCGGTCCTTTAGCCACGGCTGCATCCGCCTGAACGACCCGCGCGACTTTGCCTATGCGCTGCTGGCCCGCCAGACCGACGATCCGCGGGGGTTCTATGCCTCGATTTCGGGGACCGGTCAGGAAACCCAGGTCGACCTAGAGCAGCCGGTGCCGGTCCATATCGTCTATAGGACCGCCTATACGCTGGTCACAGGCAACGTGCAGTTCCGCCGTGACATTTATGGCCGCGACGCGTTGGTCTGGGAGGCGCTCGCGCGTGAAGGGGTGGAGATCGGCGGCGTTCAGGGCTAAGTCTCCGTCATAACGCGGGGGGCAATGCATGCCGTATACCATTCAGGACATCGCGACTGCGCTGGGGGCTACGGCTCATGGTGACCTGACGATTGCTGTCACCGGTGCCGCCGAACCGGTCGCCGCGACCAAGGACGACCTGGCCTTGGCGATGTCGCCCGCCTATGCCGAGGGCCTGTCAAAGGGCCATGCGCGGGCGGCGGTGGTCTGGCAGGGGGCCGACTGGAAATCATTGGGGCTAGAGGCTGCGATCGAAGCGCCGCGCGCACGGTTGGCGATGGCCAAGCTGACCGCGCTGCTGGATCCGCGTCCGACGGGCGCCGGCGTCCATCCCACCGCTTTGACCGACGGGGCAGAGATCGACCCGCTGGCCGCAATCGGTCCCTATGCCGTCATCGCTCCGGGTGCGAAAATCGGCGCGGGCACACGGATCGGGGCGCATGTCTCGGTCGCGCCGGGCGCGGTGATCGGGCAGGGGTGCCTGATCCTTGACGGCGCGCGTATCCGGCGCAAGGTCCGCATCGGCGACCGCGTCATCGTGCACTGCAACGCGGTGATCGGGGACGACGGGTTTTCCTTTGTCACCGCCGAGGAATCGAACGTCGAACGCGCCCGCGCGTCTTTGGGCAAGGCAGAGGTCGAGTCGCCCTCGGACGCGGTCTGGCACCGTATCCATTCGCTGGGCGGCGTGGTGATCGGCGACGATGTGGAAATCGGAACCGGCACGTCGATTGACGCGGGCACGGTGCGACCCACCGTGATCGGGCGGGGCACAAAGATCGATAACCTTTGCCAGATCGGCCACAATGTCGAACTGGGCGAAGACGTTCTGATGGCGGCGAACGGGGCCATCGCGGGCTCGACCCGCGTGGGAAACCGCACCGTAATCGGCGGCAAGGTCGGCATTGGCGACAACCTGCGGATCGGCGAGGACTGCGTCATCAGCGGCGGCAGTTCCGTGCTGAGCAACGTGGCCCCGCGCAAGGTCATGATGGGCTATCCTGCGGTCGAGATGGCCACCCATGTCGAGATGTACAAGGCTCTCCGCCGTCTGCCACGGACGCTGCTGAAGCTTGCGGGACTGCAAAAACCGGTTTCCAATCCGGTGGACAGTGACTAAACCGCGACACAATGCTTGCCACAACCGACTTGTCAGGGACAGTTATGACCGTCAGTGAAAAAGTGATCGTCATTATCGCAGAACAGGCCAT
>JALQXR010000014.1:0-15830 GCA_023263105.1 Marivivens sp.
CATCGGCCGCCTTCAAGACAGTGGCCGGATTTCGGCACTCTTTGACGCAGAATATGGCCGCGGGGAACACGATCGTGCTGAACGATGCGGCCCGTCGTCTGGTGGCTCTGGCGCTGCGTCATGTGGACGATGTCGTCAGTCACGACTGGTGGCTGTATCAACTCATCACCGGAGCGGGCGGTCACGTGATCTATGACCACGATCCGGCACTTTTCTATCGGCAGCACGGGCGAAATGTCTTGGGCGAAAACCGGAGCCTTGGCGCGCGGCTGCGGCGGGTCCAGATGGTCCTGCGCGGAACCTATCGAAGCTGGCGCCGCCGAAATCTAGACGCGCTTTGGGCCAGCCGGCACCTCCTCACGCCGGAAAACCGGCGGCTCCTTTTCGTCTTTTCCGGTCAAAGGCAGGATGGACCCCGAACAAGGCTGGGCAGGCTGCTTGCCGTTCGTCCGCATCGCGGCGGTGCGGCCCCGACTATGCTCTACTGGGTGCTGTTCCTGTGTCGGCTTGCCTAGGCAGAACGCGCCGGGATTGCCGCCGGCGCGTCATTGCAACGCCATCCGGCGAGGGCCGAAAGCAGAAAGCAGCAGTCGCGCAAAGCTTAGAACTGCAGCGCGCGCCCGAGTCCCAATGCAGAGGTGATCACGTTGATCAGGCTGTTGGCCGCATTGACGGGGCTTTCCGTCACATAGACCAGATCGCCGGACTGAATGTCGAACCGACCTGCACTGAACAGACCGTCCGCCGTGGTCAGGTCTACAACAAAGACGACGCGGCTATGGGTCGGACCGGTGCCGTTATTCCGCAGCGCGCGGCTGGAATATTCGCGAAGGATCAGAATACCTTGCGGATCGGCGCGGTTGTCGGTCACGCCGCCGACAATCGAAAGCGCATCCAGCGCCGAGACACGATCACGCGGGAAAATATGCTGGGCTTCGGTCTGGGCAGCGCCCAGCGACAGGAAATACCGCTCTTCCGCTTCGACCGAGATTTTGTCACCGCCTTCAAGGGTGGTGTCCAGACCCGGCTGATCGAGAAGCGCGCTGACGGACGTGCCGAAAAGCCGTCCGTCGCGGTGCAACCGGATCTGCGGATTGACAAGGCCGGGGTTCACGCCGCCGCCAGAGGCAAGCAGTCCAAGAACGGTAAAGTCATTGTCCGGCATCGGATAGATGCCCGGAGTTGCTACGCCACCGATCAGGCTCACCGTGTTGGCGCGGCCCTCTTCGACGGTCAACTGCACCTCGACCGAGGCCATGACTTCGCCCATCTTCGCTTCGATTGCATCGCGCGCGGATTCAGGGCTCATGCCGGACACGCGAATTGCGCCGGCGTAGGGCAAATAGATCGTGCCGCCTGTCGCGACCCGAGCATCGGGCAGGGTCACTGCGCGCTGGCCCGCACTGGTCAAAAGCCCCTCGGTCTCGGTCGTCCAGATCGTCACCCGCAGGGTGTCGCCCGCCGCGATGATGCGGGTCGCCGGCTGCTCGACACGGTTGATCCAAGGCAGGGCGCCGCTGTTTTGACCCGGCCAGACGGCGTAGCTCGCGATAGTGGCGCGCGTCACCCGCGCGACCTGAAAATCAGCGGCCTGACCTTCGGCGCTATCGTCTACAGAAAGGATTTCGGACTGCAGCGCCGCGCCTCTGGGCACAGAGCTACAGGCTCCGATCAAGAGCACGACGCCGAGAGAGGCGGCCAAGAGGGCAGCGGTTCTGGTCATATTTACCTGGTCCCCCAACCGGGCTGTCGGCGCTGCTGGCGCCGTATTTGTTGTCGTTAGACACAACGTTTCATCAGTTGTCGCAGGCTGACGGGCTGCTGACAAGGTCAAATAGCCCTACCGGCTGTTTCAAAATGAAACAAATGTCACAAATATTGACCACGATTGAAACGTATGAAATAGGAGGAGCACGGGAGCCAGAAATGAAGATCGAAGACATCATCGCCGCACGGTATCGCGACCTTTCGGCCAAGCTGCGCGAGGCTGCCGATGTCGTGCTGGCCAACCAATTGGACGTGGCCACGCGGTCGCTGCGCACGGTGTCGGACTCTACCGGCGTGTCTCCGGCGACGATGTCGCGGCTGGCCCGCGCGCTGGGATTTGCAACCTATGAAGATATGCGCGAACTCACGCGGAGCGCGTTAGAGACGCGGATCGACGGAATCCCCGATCGTGCCCTAAAGCTTCGGAGCCACGAAACAGGGCGTGACACCATCCTTGATCGGCAGGCGGCCGCGTGCATCGCGAACATCACACAGATGCAGACCGCGACCCCCCGACAGAAGATCGACGATGCGGTCGATCTCTTGCTGGGGGCGCACAACGTCGTGCTGTTTGGCGCTTTCGGGGCTGCGGGCAGTGTCGAATATCTGGCTTATCTGGCAAGTTACTTTTCGTCGAACTGGATGCTGGCGGGGCGCCGCGGGGCGTCGCTTGGGGCGGCGCTGGCGGGGATCGAGCGCGGCGATGTCTTCTTTGCCGTGACAAAGGCGCCCTACGCCAAGCGCGCTGTCATCGCGGTCGAAACCGCCCACAAACAGGGCGCCGCGACGATCGTCATCACCGACAGCCACACCTGCCCTGCCATGAAGCACGCCGACATCGGCTTTATCGTGCCATCAGAGTCGCCGCAGTTCTTTTCGTCCTATGCAGCGACCATGGTGCTGATCGAATCCCTGATTGCCACCTACGTCGCCCGCAGCTCCGAAGACACGCTCGCGCGGATCAAGGACGTGACCAAACGAAACTCCCAATTGGGCGAATTCTGGCCCGATTAAACCTCCTCCTCCTCCAACAGCAAAAAGCAGGTAACTGTCATGCTAATCCCCTTTAACGAACCGACTTTCCGCGAATCCGTTGACATCATGTTCAATCGGGCGGTTTCGCTGATGGACCTGTCGCCCGGACTCGAAGAAAAAATCCGCGTCTGCAACGCGACCTACACAGTGCGTTTCGGCGTCCGTTTGCGCGGTGCGATCCACACGTTTACCGGCTATCGGTCGGTCCATTCCGAACATATGGAGCCGGTCAAGGGCGGCATCCGCTACTCTTTGTCGGTCAATCAGGACGAGGTCGAGGCGCTTGCCGCGCTGATGACCTACAAATGCGCGCTGGTCGAAGCACCGTTCGGCGGCTCGAAGGGGGGGCTGTGCATCGACCCGCGCCAGTACGAAGAGCACGAGCTGGAACAAATCACCCGCCGGTTTGCCTATGAGCTGGCAAAGCGCGACCTGATCCACCCCAGCCAGAACGTTCCCGCGCCCGACATGGGCACGGGCGAACGCGAAATGGCATGGATCGCGGACCAATACGCGCGGATGAACCCGACCGACATCAACGCCCGCGCCTGTGTGACGGGCAAGCCGCTTAATGCCGGTGGTATCCATGGTCGGGTCGAGGCCACGGGCCGGGGCGTCCAATACGCGCTGCGCGAATTCTTCCGTCATCCCGAAGATCTGGCGCGGGCAGGTATCGTCGGTAGCCTTGAAGGCAAGTCCGTGGTTGTTCAGGGTCTTGGCAACGTGGGCTACCACGCCGCAAAGTTCCTGTCGGAAGAGGACGGCTGCAGGGTCATCGGCATCATCGAACACGATGGCGCGCTGTACAGCGACACTGGGCTGGACGTCGAAGCGGTGCGTCAGTGGATGAACAAACATGGCGGCATCGCCGGCTTCCCCGACGCAACGCACCATTCCGATGGCGCGGCGGTTCTTGAGGCGGAATGCGACATCCTGATCCCTGCCGCGATGGAGGGTGTGATCAACCTTGGCAATGCCGAGAGGATCAAGGCGCGCTCGATCATCGAGGCCGCGAACGGTCCCATCACTGCCGGCGCGGACGAGGTGCTTCGCCACAAGGGCGTCCTGATCATCCCCGACATGTACGCGAACGCGGGCGGGGTGACCGTGTCCTACTTTGAATGGGTCAAGAACCTGAGCCACATCCGTTTCGGCCGGATGCAGCGTCGCGCGGAAGAAGCGCGGACGCAGATGCTTGTGGACGAACTAGAGCGTCTTTCGGCGGACAAGGGACTGGGCTGGACCCTGAGCCCGGGGTTCAAGCAGGCCTATCTGCGTGGATCGGACGAGCTGGAGCTGGTTCGGTCGGGACTCGATGACACGATGCGGACGGCCTATCAGTCGATGCGCGAAGTCTGGCATACCCGCGCCGATGTTCCGGATCTGCGGACCGCTGCCTATATCGTCGCGATCGGTCGCGTTGCGGCCAGTTACCGCGCCAAGGGTCTGTAATCATTCCGGCATTTTGGCCGAACTGACCATATATACGCCCGGCCTGTCGGCCGGGCGTTCCTTCTTCTTATAGGGAGGGAGAGGGAAGAAGGATTAGTTAACAGCTTTGGCGTCGACGACGTCGCCAGACACCGGCGCCTTTGCGATTTCGATCTGACGTGGGCGAAGCGCTTCGGGCACTTCGCGGATCAGGTCGATGTGCAGCATGCCGTCCACATGGCTCGCGCCGGTGACGCGGACATGATCGGCCAGATGAAAGCGGCGCTCGAAGGCACGGGTCGCGATGCCGCGATGCAGGAATTTGCGTTCGTTGTCTTCGTCGCCTTTGCGTCCGGCGACAAACAGCGCCTTGTCACGGACTTCGACCGACAGTTCGCTGTCGCTGAAACCGGCCACGGCGACACTGATGCGCCAGCCGTCATCGGTCGTCTTTTCGATGTTGTACGGGGGGTAGCTCTGGCTTCCGGCGTCGTTGGTCAGGACGCGGTCCATAAGGTCGGCCATCTGGTCGAATCCGACGGTGGCACGATAAAGCGGAGCAAGGTCAAAAGATCGCATGGGTCATCCTCCATTGAGCGATAACGGTCAGGCCTTCCCACATGGGACAGGCGGGTTGTCAGGGCCCTTTAGTGGCACCCTGTAACTTTCATTTGGGTAGCCGCGCGCGGCGGTTCAAGGGGTCAGGGGCGCACGAATTTCGCGCCGGTCCCCAAAGCCCGCGCGCCTGCGGGTTCGTCGGCAAGCTGGCCCATCAACTGCGCCAGAGGTGCCTCTAGCGACACCCCCAACGCGACAGGCTCGTCCCGCAGCGTCGCCATGGCCGACACGACGGACACGATCCGCGCGACCCCGTCACGCAGGACAAAGACAGGTGCGCCGGACGCGCCAAAGTCGACGTTGCATGACAGGACGATCACATGGTCCTGATACCCCAGAACCGAGCAAACCTGTTGAAGCGACGGGTTTTCTTCGCGGCCGCGCGCATAGGACACCACCCCGACCTCATCCCCGCGCGTCGGTCGCCCCATGACCGGAAACGGCGTGATCCGCGTCGTCCGGATCGGCTGGGACAGCACCAGCAGCGCCAGATCATTGGCGATGTCGGTCGTCGTGCGGTCGGGCTTGTTCGGCTGGAAATCCTGGTGGGCTATGACCGCGCGAACGTCGCGATAGGCCTCTGCCCGACCAGAGCGTAGCCCCGCGAGAAATTTGAATTGGTCGGGGGGCAGTAGCTCTCCGCTGTCGGAAAAAACGCAATGCGCGGCGGTCAGAACCAAGTCTTCGCGGATCAGCGCGCCGGTGCAGAACCCGCCCGAGGCAAAGTCGATCCGGCCGACGGCTTCCCATCCGCGACCGTCCAGCCCCGACGCAAGCGATGTCAATCGCGTGTCTTGCGCGGTGGCGAATGTCCCTACCCCCAGCATAACCGTTACCGCGACCGCCTTTCGGGCGGTGCGGAAAACTGTGCGGATCAGGTCGGTGCGGCGCATGATGACTCGTCTTTGGCCAGATTGCCGTTGTCTAGCACGCGGCCTTGGCTTTTTTGAGACAGCAATTCGCTTATCGAAGGATCGGGATTTCCGGCCTGCGTTTCGCGGGATCGGTCAGGGCGGGAGGCTGGGGGCCTCCGGTCGCCCAATCCAGCAGTTCGACGGTGTGGACGATCGGGACTTCGGTGCCCGAACCGATCTGCATCATGCAGCCGATGTTGCCCGCGGCGATGATATCCGGCGTCAGTTTTTCGAGAGTGCGGATCTTGCGCTCTTTGAGTTTGCCGGAAATCTCGGGTTGCATCAGGTTGTAGGTTCCCGCAGAGCCGCAACACAGATGCGGGTCCGCCGGTTCCAGGACCGTGAACCCGGCCCGTTTCAACAGGTCCTTCGGGAACGTCTTGATCTGCTGGCCGTGTTGAAGCGAACAGGCGGCGTGATAGGCGACCTTGGTGCCTTTGGTTTCGCCCTCGGGCAGGTCCAGCTTCATCAGGACTTCGGAGACGTCCTTCGCAATCGCCGAGACCCGCGCGGCGTCGGCAGCCAAGGGGTCGTTGCGGAACATATGGCCGTAGTCCTTGACCGTGGTGCCGCAACCAGAGGTGTTGATCACGATGGCGTCCAGCCCGTCGCCGTCGATCTCGGCGGTCCAGGCGCGGATATTGCGGGCCGCCGAGGCGTGGCTTTCGTCGGTGCGGCCCATGTGATGGGTCAGCGCCCCGCAACAGCCCGCGCCGTTGGCCACCACGACTTCGCATCCCAGACGACGCAGCAGGCGGATGGTCGCGTCGTTGATATCGGTGTTCAGAGCCTTTTGCGCGCAGCCGGTCATCAGCGCGACGCGCATTTTTTTCGGCGCGGTGGGGGCAAAGCTTTGCGGGTCGTCGTTGCGGCTGACGGGCGGGATGGACTTTGGAGCCATCGCGATCATCGCGCGCAGGCGCTGGTCCGGCAGAAAACGGGCAAAGGGACGGCCGATCTTTGCGCCCAACAGCGCGATGCGGAACCGCGTGGGGTGGGGCAGGATTCGGGCCAGCACCCAGCGCAGCAGCCGGTCGCTCAGCGGGCGCTTGTAGCGTTCTTCGATATAGGCGCGGGCCTCGTCGACAAGGTGCATATAGTGCACGCCCGACGGACAAGTGGTCATGCAGGCCAGACAAGACAGGCAGCGGTCGATGTGCTTGACCGTTTTCGCGTCCGGATCGCGGTTGTTTTCCAGCATATCCTTGATCAGGTAGATGCGGCCGCGTGGACTGTCCAATTCGTCGCCGAGCACCTGATAGGTGGGGCAGGTCGCCGTACAGAAGCCGCAGTGAACACAGCTGCGCAGGATTTCATTGGCCCGCTGGATGCGCGGTTCGGTCAGCTGTTCTGGGGTGAAATTGGTCTGCATCAGGTCATCAGTCCCGGGTTGAGGATGCCGCTGGGGTCGAACTTGGCGCGCAGGCCGGACATCAGGGCCGCGACGGCCGGTGCCGACGGCTGAAAGCTTGGCGCGCTGCCGCGCAGGTCCATCGGGCCCTTGACGAGGGTCACATGCCCGCCGTGGCGGCCTGTGATCGCGGGGTCGGCGGCCAGTTGTTGCAGCTTTGAATGCAGTGCGGCTGGATCGTCGGTGGTGGATCCGATCCAGCCCAGCCCGCCCCCTAGATCATACCGCAAGTCGACCTCTGCAAGCTGGGCAAGCGCGTGGGCGAAAGCTCCGGTCAGATCGCTTGCCGCCATCGCGACCCGCCAGACCAGCGGCCGATCCCGCAGGTCGGCGACATCGCGGATACCGGCCCAGAGTGCGGCGTTTTTCTTCGCGTCCGTCTCGACCGAGACGTCGCCCAATGGGCCGATCATCTCTGTCAGTTGACGCGCGCGATAGCTCACCTGAGCGTCGAACCCTTCGACCCGCAGATGCACCGTCCTGTCATGAGGATTGGCCGCGGCGCCTGTGACGTCATAGGGGCTTTTGACCGCGCGTTTCATGGCGTCCTGCCACTGGTCCCCCTGAAACGTCAGCGTGGCCGAGGCTTCGGGTTTTGGCAGAACCTTTAGGCTTAGTTCTGTCATCACGCCCAACGTGCCCCAAGAGCCCGCCATCAGTTTCACAAGATCATAGCCGGTCACGTTTTTCATCACGCGGCCGCCGTTCTTGACGATCTGACCCGCGCCGTCGACGTAGCGCACGCCAAGCATGAAGTCGCGCGCCGCTCCGACCGAGAACCGGCGCGGCCCCGAGGCATTGGTCGCGGCCACGCCGCCCAAGGTGGGGTTGCCCGTCGTTCCCAGCACGGTGCGGTGATCCATCGGCTCGAACGCCAACCTCTGGTTTTCGGTGTCCAGCAGCGCCTCGATTTCGGAAACGGGCGTGCCGGCGCGCGCGACCAGCGTCAGCGCTCCGGGTTCATAGTCGACAACGCCGCTGATCGCGCCGGTCTCTAGCGCTTCGCCCGAAACGGGACGTCCGATCGGTCGTGTGCCGCCGCCCTTGATGGACAACGGGCCACGTGCGGCGGTGATGATGTCGGCCAGCTCCTGCTCGGAGGTCGGGCGATGTGTCATGTGCGTCCCTCTTGGATCAGGCTTTACGAGTGTCCATGCGGCGTGCTTCGGAGGCGGCCAGCGGAAAGACCTTTGCCGGATTCAAGAGCCACTTTGGGTCGAACACGTCTTTGACGGCCATCTGGGCGTCCAGATCGACCGGAGCGAATTGATCGACCATCAGGTCGCGCTTTTCGATGCCAACGCCATGTTCGCCGGTCAGGCAGCCGCCGACCTCGACGCAGAGCCGCAGGATGTCGGCGCCCATCGCTTCACATTTTTCCAGATCGCCGGGTTTGTTGGCATCGAACAGGATCAGCGGGTGCATATTGCCGTCGCCTGCGTGGAACACGTTTCCGACGCCCAGCCCATAGTCCTTGGACAGCTCTCCGATCCGGCGCAGGACCAGCGGCAGCTGGCTGACAGGGATCGTTCCATCCAGACACATATAGTCGTTGATCTGCCCCATCGCACCAAAGGCCGATTTGCGGCCCAGCCAGATGCGCGCGCTTTCGTCGGCGCTTTTGCTTTCGCGCAGTTCGACGGGATCATGGCGGCGGGCAATGGCGATGATGCGGTCCAGTTGGTCCTGAATTTCGGCTTCGGACCCTTCGACTTCGATGATCAACAGCGCCTCGCAATCGGGGTAGCCCGCTTTGGCAAAGGCTTCTGTCGCGCGGATCACCGGACGGTCCATGAATTCGATGGCGACCGGCAGCACGCCGGCACGGATGATGTCGGACACGCAGGCGCCCGCGACTTCGTTCGACTCAAATGCGATCAGCACGGGACGCGCGCCTTCGGGCTTGGGCAGAATACGCAGCGACGCTTCGGTCACGATGCCAAGCTGCCCTTCGGACCCGCAAACAACCCCCAGCAGGTCCAGCCCGCCCGCGTCCAGATGCGCGCCGCCCAGATCGACCACCGTGCCATCCATCAGCACCATGGTGACACCCAGCAAATTGTTCGTCGTCACCCCGTATTTCAGGCAATGCGCCCCGCCAGAGTTCATCGCGATATTGCCCGCAATCGCGCAGGCAAGCTGGCTGGACGGGTCGGGCGCATAAAAGAAGCCGTCCGCTTCGACCGCGCCGGTGACCGACAGGTTCGTGCGTCCCGTCTGCACGCGGACAAAGCGGTCGTCATAGTTGACCTCTAGCACCTGATTCAAACGTGCCACTCCGACGATCACGCAGTCGGCGGTCGGCAGGGCGCCGCCTGCCAGCGATGTGCCAGAGCCGCGGGGCACGACGGGCACGCCTTCTTCGTGGCAGATGCGCAGGACATCCGACACTTCTTTGGTCGAGGCCGGCAGCACAGCGCAGAGAGGCGGGCAGCGGTAGGCGGTCAGCGCATCACATTCATAGGCCCGAGTTTCGGCCGGATCGTCGATGACCGCATCGGCGGGCAGGACCGACCGCAGGCGACGGACGATTTTTGCTTTGGCCGAGATGACGGCGGCATTCGGGATGGGCATGTCCATTGCGCGACTCCGTTTGATTGGTAAGAAAATATAACCAAATTTGGCATTGAGCAAGGCTTTTGCGCGGGCGTCCTATTGGACGAGCGGACTCTGGGCAGGACATCTGGCCAGATCGGTCAGCGCCGCCCTTCCCGGAGCCACGCCCCAAGGATCAGCGTCGCGCCAATCAACAGCAACAGCCATGCGGGGATAAGGGTAAAGATACGCACGTCCGCCGCCTGATACGCGCCTCGCGGCGTGATGCCGATCCAGCCGTTGCCTGCGGCGGGGCGGCCTTCGCGGACATGGCGGACGTCGGGGGCCCCTTCGGACATCGGAAGGATCCCGCCATTGGTCGAGCCGATCAGGGGCTCCAGAGCCTCGCCGCTGGCAATGGTGTTTTCGAATTCGACCGGCGCGGCGGGTCCCATCGCGATCACTGCCGACAGGTCGCCCGAGCGCAGCCGGTACAGGCCCATTTCCGTCCCGTCGATCGTCGCCTCGAACCGGCCAGCGGTCGTCGGCGCGACAGTTATGGTGCGGCTGGTCCCGTCGGGGCCTGTCACCTCGACGTCCGGCGCGGACTCGTCCATCGACCGGCGGATGATCCGGATATCCTGACCAGCGGCTTCGGCCCAAAGCGCCTCTTCCTCCAGCTCGGGTTCCTTCATCATCCAATGCGCCAGACGGCGGAGCAGTTCCAGCTGCGGACCACCGCCTTCAAAGCCGCGATCCCACAGCCACGCGTGATCCGACGCCAATAGGGCGACGCGGCCTTGGCCGACCCGCTCAAGCATCAGCAGGGGCCGCTCTTGTTCGTCGGTCATGAGCACGAGAGAGTCCGGCGTTGGCACCACGTCGATCAGCCTTAGCCAGCGGCCCCAGCCCGGACCGTCCCCGCCGTCCGCTGCGGGTGGGGCAAACTCCGTGAGCCCTTCGGTCACCGGATGCCGCTGCCCAAGGTCGGACAGTTGCGGCACGTAGCCCCCGTCGATAACCCGCGCGGTCGGCGCTCCCGGCAGGATCGACGACAATGACGACCGGTAGATACTGTCGGCGCTGCCGTATTCCGGACCGGCCGCGACCAGCACCGCGCCGCCGCCTTCGACGTAGGCCGCGATGTTGTCGATATAGGCGTTGGGCAGGATGCCGCGCTTTCGGTACCGATCGAAGATGATCAGGTCGAAATCGTGGATCTTTTCCAGAAAGAGCTCTCTGGTCGGAAAGGCAATCAACGACAGTTCGTCGACCGGCACGCCGTCCTGTTTTTCGGGCGGGCGCAGGATCGTGAAATGGACCAGATCGACCGAACTGTCGGACTTCAAAAGGTTGCGCCACGTGCGTTCGCCTGCGTGGGGCTCGCCCGAGACCAAGAGCACGCGGAGCCGGTCACGGATGCCGTTGATCTGGACGACCGCGGCGTTGTTCCGGTCGGTCAGTTCCTCTGGTGCCATCGGGGTTTCGAATTGCAGGACGTTCATCCCGCCATGCGGCAAAGTGAGGGGGAGTTCGATGTCCTGACCTGTCGGCACCTCGAAAAAGAGCGGCTCTCCGCCGTCGATGCGGATGACCAGTGGTGCGACGGCCTGTCCCTCGGGGGCCGCGCCCTGATCCTCGATCCGAAGGGTCAGGGTCAGGGGCTCGCCCAGAATCGCAAAGGCGGGGGCGTTGCGGATGATCAGGCGGCGGTCCCAGTCCGTGGGTTGGCCGCTAAGCAGCAGGTGCAGTGGCGCGGTCAGGGCGGGCGCGCGGGGCAGGTCGTGCAGCCGTCCGTCCGACAACAGCACGGTGCCCGCGATGCGGCCTTGGGGTTCTTCGGACAAGGCGGCGGATAGGGCCGACATCAATTCGGTTCCCACGTTGCCGTCGCCGTCGGGGACAGTGACCACCCGAAGTTCGGTGTTCCCCATTGCCGCGACCTCGGCCCGCAGCGCCTCCAGCGCCGCAGCGGTCTGAGGGGCGCGGTCGCTGACCGACTGGCTTGCGCTTTCGTCGACCACAGCGATGACGATATCCGACAGCGGCGTGCGGCTTTCTTCCTGGATCGAAGGATTGACCAGCGCGAGCCCGATCAGCAGCAGTCCCGGAAGCCGCAGCCAAAGTCCCTTTTGTCGGCGCCACATCGCGATCGCAAAGACCAAGACCGCCAAGGCTCCGATCACAGCCAAGAGGCCAACGGGCAGCAGAGGATCGAACAGAACAGTGCGCGTCATTGTCCCAGCCTGTCCAAAAGAGCCGGAACATGAACCTGATCGGATTTATAGTTTCCGGTCAGCACATGCATCACGACGTTGACGCCGAAGCGAAAGGCGATCTCTCGTTGGCGGTCTCCGGCGGAGCCTCGGCCCACGCGGAACAGGGGTACGCCCAAGTCGTCCGTTGCCCAAGCAGAGGCCCAGTCGTTGCCTCCGATGATCACCGGCGTCACGCCGTCATTGAGGTTGCGGAATGGCATGCCTTCGGATTGCGCCGCGCCCGGAGGCGAGGCCTCGACCCAGATTTCGCGGCCTGCGTAGCGACCGGGAAAATCCTGCAGCAGGTAAAAGGTGCGGGTCAGTACATGGTCCGACGGGACCGGTTCCAGCGGCGGAATGTCCAGCCCGCGGGCGATGGCCTGCAGCATCCTGCCCTCCGAGGTGGCGCTGCCAAAACCGGCGCGGTCGGCGTCGCGCGTGTCGAACAGGATCAGCCCGCCGGACCGCAGGTATCGGTTGAGCTTTGCATAGGCGTCCCGCGACGGGAGCGGCTGCGCGTCGCTGATCGGCCAATACAGCAAGGGAAAGAACGACAGCTCGTCGCTTTCGATGTCGACACCGATCGGCTCGGCGGGTTCGATCGAGGTTCGCAGGAACAACACATCCGATAGCCCCCGCAGGCCCGCAGCGGCGGTGTCGTCGACGCGGGAATCGCCGGTCAGGACATGGGCCAACACAACACCAGAGGTGGCCGCGATCGCAAAGGCGTCATCGGTCTGCGCGCTAAGCGGGGCGGGGGCGGGAAACAGGGCAAAGACCGCCAGACCCAGACCAGCGGCGGCGCCTCTGAACCGTCCCGACAGTCCCATCGTGGCCAGAAGATCGGTCAAGAGGGCAAGCGCCGCAAAGCCCAGCAGCCAGCCTCCAAGAGGGTGCTCCACACTGGCCGAGATGCCTTCGACCCGTGTGCCAGCAGGCCAAACCGCCGCGGCCAGGGTCGCGTCCTGCGGCAGCACGTTCACCGCCAGTTTCCTGTCCTGCCCCGCGTAGAGCCCCGGTGGCATATCGGCGCCGACAACTCCGGTCGCAAGACGCTCTCCGGTGACCGAAGGCAATGTGTCGACCCGCTCGGCCCGGCCCTCGGCGGTCAGCACCACCGCAGGCAGCCACGTCGTCCCCGCCAGTTCGGTCATGTCGTCCAGCGGACGCATTCCCAGAACCGCCAGACGTTCCAGCATCTGCACGAACAGACCCGAAAGCGGCAGGTTGGACCACTCGGAGTTCGCGGTCACATGAAACAAGACGACCGATCCCGCGCCCATCGGCTTTCGTGTCACCAGCGGCGTTCCATCCGTCAGCTGCGCGATCACGCGGTCGGCAAGGGTCGGGTCTGGCTGGGCCATGACCTGCGTGGTCACGGTCACTTCTTCCGGCACCGCCAGACCCGCAAAGGGTGTTCCTTCGGGGAAGGGAGCAAGCTGCTTGGGGTCGCCCCAGCTCATCGCGCCTCCGACACTGCGCCCGCCCGCCCGCAGCCGGACAGGCAGCAGCGGATCGTCGGTTCCGGGGTCGATGTTTGCCGCGGCCAGACGCGGACCCGCAAATCGCACCAGAAGGCCCCCGTCTTCGATCCACTTGATCAGGGCCTCGGACTCGGCCTCTGCCAGTGTTGCAACGTCGGCCATCACGATGACATCCGGATTGGCCAGCAACAGATCGTCGAACGAGCCGTCGACAATATCCGCATTCGGCGCAAGAGCCTGCCGCAAGTAGTGCAGCGGCGACAGCAGTTCCAAGCCTTCGCGGTCGCCCGAGGCAGCGATCAACCCGATTTCTCTGCGCCGCAAACTGTCGTCGACCATCACCACCGAAGCCGCCGACCGTTGGCCCGTTGCCTCGAAACGGGTGATGCGGTTGCGCAGTTCCGCGGGCAGGGAAAATCCAATGTCCGCGCTGGTTTCGCCCGTGGCAAAGGACGCATCCACCGTAGCAAGCACCGTTTCAGAGCCCGCCGGATCCGGCCCGATCGCGGCGACGGACAACACGGCCTCTGCATCGGCTCGGGTCCGGAGCGCCGACAAGGTGATCGTCCCGTCTTCGAAGCGGGGCGGCAGCAAGCCAAATGTGGTCTGGGGGATTTCGTAGACGGTCAGGCTGCCCTTTTCCGCAAGTGCACGGGCCAGATCGGCGCGTCCGGCATGGTCGATCCCGTCTGACAGCCATGCCGTGTCAAACGACGCGCCCGCGTTGCCGATTTCCTTGGTCCAGTCGGACAACATCGGGGACCACGGGTTTGGCTGCAGGCCGGGAAGCTCTTGGCGCACCAGCTCTGGCGCGCGGAATTCCAACAGCCCGGGGGTCGCGGTCAGCGTGGCCAGAGCGACCTGCCTTCCGCTCCTTTCGGCGTCGTCGATCAAATTGCCGATCCGGTCGCGGCGCGCTTCCCACGTGCGGGCGTCCGCCCAGCTGGCATCGGCAAGGATCAGCAGCGGTCCCGACGACGGCAGGTCGACGCGCGGGTTGATGACCGGCCCCGACAGTCCAAGGATCAGCCCCGCAACGGCCAACATCCGCAACAACAGCAACCACCAAGGGGTCCGGTCGGTTTCGGCGTCTTCGTCGCGCAGCCCGATCAGCAGGGCGATGGCCGGAAACCGCCGCCTGAGGGGCGCAGGGGGCACCGCGCGCAACAAGATCCACAGGATCGGCAAAGCCAAAAGCCCAAGCAGAAGCCAAGGCGCGACAAAGCCGATGGGACCGAGCGTGACCATCAGCGTGCCGCCTCGATTGTCTGGTAAAGCCACATCAGCCCCGCAGCGGGCGATTGGTCGGTCCGGTGGATGCCAAAGGTCCAGCCCGCGGCCTTGGCAGAGGCCTCGAGACGGTCGCGGCGCTGGGCCAGTCTTTCAAGGTAGCGGTCGCGCAGGGCGGCGGCGCGGCGGGTTTCGTGGCGGATCGTGTTTGACGGGCTTTCAAAGATCGTGCGGCCCGCAAAGGGGAACTCTTCCTCTTGCGGATCGACGACTTGCAGCAAGACACCGGTCGATCCGTTCTTTGCGGCGGTGGCGATCGCGGCTTCGGTCGCTGCGATGTCTCCGAAAAAGTCGGACACCAGCAAAACCCGCGCGGCGCGGGTCAGGGATGCTGCCGGAGGCGTGCCGAATTCGTTCGGGTCTTCGACACCGAATTGGGCTGCGATTTCGGTTGCTTGGGCATTGCCGCGCCGCGGGGGCGTGGCGCTCTCTAGGCAGCCGACCCTTTCACCGCCTCGCAGCAGCAGGATGGTCGCGGCCAAAGCCAGCAGCTGCGCGCGGTCGGCCTTTGTCGGCTGGCCGCGCGACGACGCGAACCGCATCGAGGCAGAGTGATCGACCCAGACGCCAACCGTCTGGGCGATCTGCCATTCCTTTTCGTGCACAAAGCTCGTGTCCGACCGCGCAGAGCGGCGCCAGTCGATCCGGCGGGCATCATCGCTGGGGATCGCGGACCGGTACTGCCAGAAGGTGTCGCCCAGACCCGCGCGCCGTCGCCCGTGGTCGCCCAGCACAACGCTGGCCGACAGGTGTTCCGCCCGCGCCAACAGCGCCGGCAGCGGTGCCGCCAACTGTTCCGATCTTGCGCGAAGGGCGGGGGCGTCTGTCACGCAGCGGCCTCGACCGATGTGACACGGTCAGCGACGCGATGGATGATGTCGGTCACCTGTTCGCCGCGTGCCCGTGCTGCAAAGCCCAGAGCCATACGGTGCGACAGAACCGGAATCGCGAGCGTCCTGATATCTTCGGCCGAAGGCGCCAGCCGACCGTTCAGCAGGGCTTGGGCGCGGGCGGTCATCATCAGCGCCTGCGCGGCGCGCGGACCCGGCCCCCAACTGACCGACGCGCGAACCTCGTCCGAGGCGTC
>JALQXR010000014.1:15840-26681 GCA_023263105.1 Marivivens sp.
CTGTCTGGGCGGCAGGCCCGCACAAGGTCTAGGATCATCTCGACGATGCTGTCCCCGACCGGCATCCGCCGCAGCAGGGCCTGCGCCTCTAGCAATTGTTGCGCCGAAAAAACCGCCGAGGCCGATGCCTCGGTCGCGCCGGTGGTGGCGATCAGGATGTCTTTCTCGGTGGCGCGGGTCGGGTAGGGGACGTCGATCTGCACCAGAAAGCGGTCAAGCTGGGCTTCGGGCAGGGGGTAGGTGCCTTCTTGTTCGATCGGGTTCTGGGTGGCGAGCACATGGAACGGCTGCCCCAGTTTGCGATGCTGGCCCGCGACCGTGACTTCGCGTTCCTGCATGGCCTGCAAAAGCGCGGATTGGGTGCGCGGGCTGGCGCGGTTGATTTCGTCGGCCATCAAAAGCTGGCAAAACACCGGCCCTTCGATAAAGCGGAAACTGCGTTTTCCGTCAGAGCCGGTTTCCAGCACTTCGGAGCCCAGAATGTCCGCAGGCATGAGGTCGGGGGTGAACTGGATCCGGCTGCCCTGCAGGCCCATCACGGTCGATAGCGTATCGACAAGCCGCGTCTTACCCAGTCCGGGCAGCCCGACAAGAAGCCCGTGGCCACCCGAGATCAGGGCGGCAAGTGTCAGGTCCACGACCCTCTCTTGGCCGATGAAACGGCCAGAGATGCTTTGACGGGCTGTCCCGAGCTTTTCGGCCAATTCCTCGATTGCTTTGACCAGATCGTCGTTCCCCGCCATGACTTTCCCCTGTTGCCGGACTATTCTTTGAACCAACCTACAGATATTGCGACGGACCCCAATGACAAAAACAAAGAGTGGTGAGGAGATGCCGACAGACAAAGGAGCCGCCGCCGAAAACATCGCGACGGCCGCGCGCAAGGCGGGCAAGAAGGGTCCGCCGCCTGTCCATTTGTGGAACCCGCCGTTCTGCGGCGACCTTGATATGCGGATCGCGCGGGACGGAACGTGGTTCTACCTTGGCACTCCGATCGGGCGGCATGAGCTGGTCAAGCTGTTTTCCTCGATCATCCGAAAGGACGGGGACGACTATTTCCTTGTCACTCCGGTCGAAAAAGTCGGGATCAAAGTCGACGATGCGCCGTTTGTGGCGGTCGATTTCAATCGGGTGGATGCAGGGCTGGAGTTCGTGACCAATGTGCAGGACCGCGTCATCGCCGGAGAGGACCATCCGATCCGCGTCGTCCGCGACCCCGCCACCGGAGAGCCGTCGCCCTATGTCCTGATCCGGCGAAATCTAGAGGCGCTGATCGACCGAAAGTCCTTTTACCGGCTGGTCGAACTGGGCGAGACAGAGACCGTCGACGGCACCGAATGGTTCGGACTTCGTTCGGGCGGGAGGTTCTTTCCGGTGATACCGGCAGCAGAACTGCAGGTCTGATCCGATGCCCCGATTTTGCGCGAACCTGACGATGCTCTTTACCGAATACCCTGTGATGGAGCGCTTCGCCGCCGCGCGGGCTGCGGGGTTCGACACGGTCGAGATCCTGTTTCCCTACGATCTGGCCGCGACCGATTATCTGGACCGGCTAAAGCTGAACCGGCTGAAGCTGGCGCTGATCAACTGCCCGCCTCCTAATTATGCGGGCGGTGCGCGCGGGTTTGCGGCGATTCCGGACGGGCAGGACAGGTTCCGCAAGGATTTCAAACGCGCCCTGCGCTTTGCCAAGACCTTGGGCGCCCATCATCTTCATATCATGTCCGGTGCCGCCGAGGGCGAGGCGGCGCGCGCGGTCATGATCGACAACCTGCGCTGGGCCTCGGCAGAGGCGCCGGACCAATCCCTGACCATCGAGCCGATAAACACCGTCGACATGCCCGGCTATTTTCTGTGCGACTTCGACCTGTGCGCAGAGATTCTGGACGCGGTCGGTGCCGCCAATCTGTCGATGCAGTTCGACGCCTACCATGCCCACAAGATCACCGGAGACGTGACGGGGACATGGACGCGGCACGCGTCGCGGATTCGGCACGTTCAGGTAGGCGGCCTTCCGGACCGGCACGAACCCATCGGCGGCGACGTAGACTATCCCGCCTTTTTCAAGTTGCTCGACCGGACAGGCTATGACGGCTGGGTCAGCGGCGAATACACCCCCGCTCGCCGGACAGAAGACGGGCTGTCATGGATCGCGGGCTAAGGCACTTGCCTAGTTGGGCTTTGCATAATATCTCATATTCCAAATATATTTGCAGGAGCCGCCGATGATCCCCGCCCGCTATTCACATATTCTGTTTGGATTCATCCTGTCGGGACTGATGTCGTTCATCGTCTCGGGGATCGCGACCCTGCGCGCCTTTGGCGCGATCGACGGTTTTGGCGGGCTATGGATCAGCGCATGGATGCCGGGATGGCTGGTGGCCTTCCCGACCGTGCTTTTAGTGGCGCCCCTGACCCGCCGCATCGTCGCGCGGCTGGTGCGCGACTAGCCGACGGACGCCCCGCCGACGGTCAGGCCGCCGATGTACAGGCTGGGCTGGCCGACGCCGACCGGCACCCATTGCCCCGCTTTGCCGCAAGAGCCGATTCCGGGGTCGAGCCGAAGGTCGTTTCCGATCCCGCGGATCTGTTGCAGCGCCGTTGCGCCGTCTCCGATCAGGGTCGCGCCCTTGACCGCCGCGCCGACCTTGCCGTTCTTTACGCGGTAGGCCTCGGTGCAGGAAAAGACGAATTTACCGTTGGTGATATCGACCTGCCCGCCGCCAAAGCCGACGGCGTAGAGGCCGTCCTTCATGTCCGCGACCAGCTCTGCCGGATTGCTGTCGCCGCCCAGCATATAGGTGTTGGTCATGCGGGGCATCGGGATGTGGGCATAGCTTTGCCGGCGCCCGTTGCCGGTGGGTTTGACACCCATAAGGCGTGCGTTCTGCCGGTCCTGCATGTAGCCGACCAGCTTGCCGTCCTCGATCAGGACGTTCTTGCCGCTGGGGGTGCCTTCGTCGTCGATGGTGATCGACCCGCGCCGGTCGGGAATGGTTCCATCATCCAGAACGGTCACACCCTTGGCGGCCACCTGTTGCCCCATCAGGCCCGCGAAGGCGCTGGTTCCCTTGCGGTTAAAGTCCCCTTCAAGTCCGTGACCCACGGCTTCGTGCAAAAGGATCCCGGGCCAGCCGGGGCCCAGCACCACGTCCATGACCCCCGCCGGAGCGGCGACGGCTTCGAGGTTGACCAAGGCGATCCGCAGGGCTTCGTGGACTTTGGGTTTCCAGAAGTCGGGCTCTAGCAGGCCGGTAATCCCCGCACGTCCGCCGCCCGCCGCCATGCCGGATTCGCGCCGCCCGTCCTTGTCCACAATGACCGACACAACAAACTGCGACATCGGTCGGGTATCAGAGACGACCCCGCCTTCGGGGCGCAGAATCACGACCTCTTGCAGGCTGGCCGACAGGCTGACGCTGACTTGGACCACGCGCGGGTCCAATCCGCGACCATAGGCGTCAATTTCGCGCAGCAGGTCGATCTTGGCCGGAAAAGTGGCCTGCAGGATCGGATCGGCGTCGGTGTAGAGCTTTAGATTCGTGGCGCGAGGCGGGGCGGCCATGACGCCGCCGCCGTCCCCGACAGCCAGCCGAGCCGTCGAAACCGCGCGTTTGATGGCATGTTCGTCAATCGTCGTGGAATGGGCATAGCCCGCTGTCTCGCCCCTAACGGCGCGCAGGCCAAAGCCTTCGGAGGCATCATAATTGGCGTTCTTGACCCTGCCATCGTCAAAAGTCAGCACTTCGGAGCGGCTCCGCTCCATGAATAATTCGCCATCGTCGGCCTGAAACGTCGCTTCTTGGACCAGCGCAAGCGCGGAATCCTTGTCAATCGAGCTTTCGAAGGGGCGGAATGGGCCCGTGGACATGTCGATTTTTCCTCTGTCAGACGGCTCAACGCCAAAAAGCGTCCGTTTGCCGCAATTGCGGTTCTTGAGTTGTGCGTCAGGATATGGGACATGCATCCGCGGATACAACGGGATTCCGCCCGGTCTATTGGCGCGGGATCTCAGGTGGGCGTGACAGAACGCCATGAAGAACAGGGTAAGACATGCGACTGACCAACCTCGTCACCAAGCTTTCGGCTGTAGCCGGGCTGATCTTCTCCGGCGCCGCTGCCAGTGCGCAGGCCGTCAATCAGGAACTGGACATCATCGGTGCGCCGGTCGATGGCGCCATGGGCTGGCAACCGGCCGCGACCGAGCTTGCTCGTGACATCCACTGGCTGGATGGCATGCTGCTGGTGATCATCACCGCGATCGTGATTTTCGTCGTCGGTCTGCTGGCGTGGGTCATCCTGCGTTACAACCGCCGCATGAACCCGAAGCCGGCGACCTTTACCCATAACTCGCCGCTGGAAGTCGCATGGACGGTCGTTCCGATCATCATCCTTGTGTTCATCGGCGCCTATTCGCTGCCCGTGCTGTTCAAACAGCAGGAAATGCCCGAAGCCGACATCAACATCAAAGTCACCGGTTACCAGTGGTACTGGGGCTATGAGTATGTGGACGATGGCGTTGCCTTCGACAGCTACATGATCGGTGCCGGCGTGAACATGCTGACGCCCGAAGTCAGCGCCGAGCTGGCCGAGGCAGGCTATTCCGACGCTGAATTCCGTCTGGCCACCGATACCGCTGTCGTCGTCCCCGTCGGCGCGACCGTCGTGATGACCGTGACCGGCGCCGACGTTATCCATTCGTGGACCATTCCCGCCTTTGGCGTGAAGCAGGACGCCGTTCCCGGACGTCTGGCCCACCTTTGGTTCAACGCCGAGCGCGAAGGCATCTACTTTGGCCAGTGTTCGGAACTGTGCGGCCAAGCCCACGCCTATATGCCGATCACCGTCAAGGTCGTGAGCGAAGCGGCCTATGCCGAATGGCTTGCCGCCGCAAAGGAAGAGAACGGCGTCTAATCGAACGGACCGGCCCGCACGGCCGATCCCTTTGATGTGACAATCGGGCGCGCTGAAACCGGTTTTGGCGCGCCTAGGCTTTGGGACGACCCTAGGCCTGAAACGGAAAAGCGAATGACTGATCTGAGCATGCAGCAGACCACACAGGAAGCAGGGATGGGCGATTACTTTGCCCTCCTGAAGCCGCGCGTGATGTCGCTGGTGATCTTCACCGCCCTTGTCGGGCTGATCGTTGCGCCGGTTCCGACCCATCCGTTCATCGCCTTTGTCGGCATCCTCTGCGTTGCAGTGGGCGCGGGCGCATCCGGCGCGCTGAACATGTGGTGGGACGCCGACATCGACCGGATCATGAAGCGCACCGCAAAGCGCCCGATCCCGTCGGGCCGCGTGCAGCCGCAAGAGGCACTGGCGATCGGCCTTGTCCTTTCGGGCTTTTCGGTCGTGTTGCTGTGGCTGGCCACCAATGCGCTGGCGGCCTTCCTGCTGGCCTTTACGATTTTCTTCTACGCGGTCGTCTATTCGATGTGGCTGAAGCGCTCGACGCCGCAGAACATCGTGATCGGCGGCCTGTCGGGGGCGCTGCCGCCGATGATCGGCTGGGCGGTCGCGACGGGAACGGTCGGCATCGAATCAGTCCTGATGACCGCTCTGATTTTCATGTGGACCCCGCCGCACTTCTGGTCGCTCGCGATTTTTGTCAAATCGGACTACGGCAATGCCGGCGTTCCGATGCTGACCGAAACCCACGGCCTTCGCACGACGCGCAACCACATCCTTGGCTACATGATTGCTTTGGTTCCGGTGTCGATCGGACTGGGGTTCACGTCGATTGGCGGCTGGACCTATATGGCGACCGCCGTGGCGATGAACATCTGGTTCGGCAAAGCCTGTTACGACGTTTGGCGCCGTGACGAATCCGCCGCCGATGCCGACAACTACGCCGCCGAGAAAACCGCCTTCAAAGTGTCGCTGGCCTATCTGTTCCTGCATTTTTCCGCGCTGATGGCCGAAGTCGCCTTGCGCACCTGGGATCTGGGAGGCTGGTAATGGCGATCAAAGTCGAACATGAGCTTCACTCGCGCCGCCGTGGTCGTAATCTGGGCGTCGGCCTCTTGCTGGGTGGCTTCATCGCGATTGTCTTCGGCCTGACAGTGGTCAAGGTCATCCAACTGGGCGACGCCCGCAAATTCGAGGCCTTTGATCACGTGGCCCGTCCCGCGATCACGACCGAGGAGCCTTCCCAATGAAGCTCTTTGGCAAGCGCCTGACCGGTCCCGAAAAGACAGCCGCGCAGGCCGTGGGTGTCGTGCTGTTGATGGGGTCGCTCGCTTGGGCGTCGGTTCCGTTCTACGACTGGTTCTGCCGCGTCACCGGATTCGGCGGGGTGACCAACGTTGCCGACGGCGACAGCAGCGTCGTGCTGGATCAGGAAATCACCATCCGGTTTGATGCGTCACTTGATCGCGGCATGCCCTGGACCTTTAAACCCGTCGAGCGGGAGATGACCGTAAAGATTGGTCAGACCGTTCTGGCCTTTTACGAAGCGCACAACCCGACCGACAGGCCCGTTGCAGGGCAAGCCGCCTATAACGTGGCGCCCTATCAGGCCGGTGTTTTCTTCGATAAAATCGAGTGTTTCTGCTTTACCGAACAGGTCCTGATGCCCGGAGAGACCGTGCTGATGCCTGTGAGCTTCTTTGTCGATCCCGCGATCGTCGATGACTACGAAGGCAAATACATCCACTCGATCACGCTGGGATACACGTTTTACGAAATCGACCTGCCGGAAGACTTTCAGCAAGCGGCTTTGACAAATCCGGCCGCACCCGCCATAGACACGAACTAAAGACTAGCCTCAGGGAAGACCGACATGGCTCACGAAAAGAACCACGACTACCACATCCTGCCGCCCTCCATCTGGCCGCTCGTCGGCGCAGTGGGTGCATTCATCATGCTGTTCGGCGGCGTGATGTGGATGCAGGACCACGCCCCCTACATGTTCCTGATCGGCCTTGCCGCCGTGCTGTACACCATGTTCGCGTGGTGGTCCGAAGTCGTGCACGAAGGCCAGACCGGCGACCACACTCCGGTCGTCCGCATCGGTCTGCGCTATGGCTTCATCTTCTTCATCATGTCCGAAGTGATGTTCTTCCTTGCGTGGTTCTGGGCGTTCTTCAAGAACGCGCTTTACCCGATGGGCCCGCTGTCGCCCGGCACGGATGGCGTCTGGCCGCCCGCGGGGATCGAAACCTTCGACCCGTGGCACCTGCCGCTGATGAACACCCTGATCCTGCTGCTTTCGGGCTGCGCCGCGACTTGGGCACACCACGCTCTTAGCCACGAAAACAACCGCCGCGACATGAAGTCCGGCCTGTTGCTGGCCGTGCTGCTGGGGATGCTGTTCACCGTGTTCCAGATCTATGAATACAGCCATGCTGCGTTCGGCTTCTCGGGCAACATCTACGGTGCGACCTTCTTCATGGCGACCGGCTTCCACGGCTTCCACGTGCTTATCGGCACCATCTTCCTGTTGGTCTGCCTGATCCGCGTGCAGCGCAACCACTTCACCGCCGAGCATCACGTCGGCTTCGAAGCGGCAGCTTGGTACTGGCACTTCGTCGACGTTGTGTGGCTGTTCCTCTTCGCTGCGGTCTATATCTGGGGCGGCTGAGGCGGCATCGGGGCTTGACCCCGACCAGCCTTTGACAAACAAGCAACGCGCGGGATTGAAGTCCCGCGCGTTTTCTTATGGGGGAACGGCGGATGCGTCGGCTGATATTTCCGATACTTCTGGGTCTGGCAGGCTGCGGCGTGCTGATCAGCCTCGGGATGTGGCAGGTGCAGCGGTTGGACTGGAAACGGGACATTCTGGACCGGATCGAAGAACGGATCTCGGCTGCTCCCGTAGAGCTTCCGGACGCCCCGACCGAAGAAGACTTTGAATACCGCACCGTCTGGGTGACCGGACAATTGGATGGCCCAGAGCTGCACGTTCTGGTGTCGGGGACCGCAGCCGGAACCGGCTATCGCGTGATCCGCGCCTTTGTCACCGAAGACGGTCGCCGGATCATGATCGACGAAGGGCTGTTGCCGCTCGAGTCCAAGGACCAGCCCGCACCCGACGCCTCTGCCCCGATCGAAATCGTCGGCCATATGCTTTGGCCCGACGATGCAAGCGAAAGCTCTCCCGCGCCGGATCTGGGCCGCAACATCTGGTTCGCCCGCGACCTGCCCGCCATGGCCGCAGCCCTGTCGACCGAGCCGGTTCTGATCGTGCTGGCCGAAGTGTCGCAGGCCGACCCGCGGCTGACGCCTTTGCCGGTAGACACATCGGGCATCAAGAACGATCACCGCGAATATGCAATTACCTGGTTCGGGTTGGCCATCGTCTGGGCCGCCATGAGCCTTTACCTCATTTTCCGCACCATCCGCCGAGAGGACTAAAGATGCGCTATATCTCGACCCGTGGTCAGGCTCCGGTCCTGTCGTTCGAAGAGGCCATGATGACCGGTCTGGCCCGTGACGGAGGCCTATACGTGCCGGAAACCGTGCCGACCCTGACCGCCGACCAGATCGCGGACATGGCGGGTCAATCCTATGAGGATATCGCGTTCACGGTCATGCGCCCGTTCATCGGCGACACCTTTACCGACGACGAATTCCGCGCGCTGATCAAAGCCGCCTACGCCGGTTTCGGTCACGATGCGCGCGCGCCCTTGGTGCAGCTTGCGCCGAACCATTTCCTGCTGGAACTGTTCCACGGACCGACGCTGGCGTTCAAAGACTTTGCGATGCAGCTGATCGGCCAAATGTTCCAAGCCTCGCTCAAACGGTCGGGCAAGCGGATCACGATTGTCGGCGCGACCAGCGGCGACACTGGCAGCGCGGCGATCGAAGCCTTTCGCGGGCTGTCGAATGTGGATGTGTTCATCCTGTTCCCGCATGGCCGCGTGTCCGAAGTCCAGCGTCGCCAGATGACCACTCCGGCCGAGTCCAACGTCCACGCTCTTGCCGTCGATGGCGACTTTGACGATTGTCAGGCGCGGCTGAAGGATATGTTCAACGATTTCACCTTCCGCGACGAAGTCGGTCTGGCGGGCGTGAATTCGATCAACTGGGGCCGCGTTCTGGCGCAGGTGGTGTATTATTTCTCTTCCGCTGTGAGCCTTGGCGCGCCGCACCGCAAGGTCAGCTTTACGGTTCCGACCGGAAACTTCGGAGATATCTTTGCGGGCTATATCGCCAAGCGGATGGGCCTGCCGGTCGATCGGTTGGTGGTCGCGACGAACCAGAACGACATTCTGGACCGGACCCTGAAAACCGGCCTCCAGAAGAAAGAGGGCGTGACCCCGTCGATCAGCCCGTCGATGGACATTCAGGTATCGTCGAACTTTGAACGCGCGCTGTTTGATGCCTATTCGCGCGACGGCGCTGTGGTCGGACAGCTGATGGACGACCTTAAGGACAAGGGCGAATTCACCGTGAGCCAAGGCGCCATCGACTGGTTGCGCGATCAGTTCGATTCGGGCCGCGCGTCCGAATCCGAGACGCTCTCGACCATTGCCGATCAGGTGACCCGCACCGGAGAGGTCCTGTGCCCCCATTCGGCCGTCGGCGTCAAAGTGGCAGAGCACCATCTGGGACCGGTTCCGATGGTCACGCTTGCCACCGCGCATCCGGCAAAGTTCCCCGACGCCGTCGAGAAGGCCAGCGGCATTCGCCCCCCCCTTCCACAACGCATGGCAGACCTGTATGACCGGCCAGAACGAGTGACACGGGTCGCCAATGACCTTGCCGCTCTGGAATCACTGATCAGGGACCGCCGCGCAAAGTGACCATTCAACTCCACACGCTGCCGAACGGCTTTCGCATTGTGACTGAATACATGCCGGGACTCGAATCCGCCTCTGTCGGGGTCTGGGTTCTGGCCGGTGGACGCAACGAGCGGCCCGAACAGAACGGCATCGCGCATTTCCTTGAGCATATGGCGTTCAAGGGAACCGCGCGTCGGACCGCGCTCCAGATCGCGGAAGAGATCGAGGACGTCGGCGGTTACATCAACGCCTATACCAGCCGCGAAACCACGGCCTATTATGCCCGTGTTCTGGCGCAGGACGTGCCGCTGGCGGTGGATATCGTGGCCGACATCCTGTGCAACCCGTCCCTCGATCCCGCCGAGATCGAGGTCGAGCGAGGCGTCATCCTGCAGGAAATCGGTCAGGCGAACGATACGCCCGACGACATCATCTTTGACTGGCTGCAAGAGGCCGCCTATCCCGATCAGGCAATCGGACGGACGATCCTTGGCCCGACCGAGCGTGTCGGCGCCTTTGGCAAGGCGGACCTGTCGCGGTTCATCACTGAACATTACGTCCCCGGCCAAATGATCCTTTCTGCTGCGGGCGCGGTCGACCACGATGCCATCGTGAAACAGGCCGAGGCCCTGTTCGGCCACCTTAGGCCCGCCAGCTCGGGTCTTTTGGTCGAACCCGCTCGGTTCAAGGGCGGCGAGCGGCGCGAAATCAAATCGCTGGAGCAGGTCCACTTTACGCTGGCGTTCGAGGCCCCCGATTACCGCGATCCGGCGATCTATGCCGCCCAGATCTATTCCATCGCGCTGGGTGGCGGGATGTCGTCGCGCCTGTTCCAGCAGATCCGCGAAACGCGTGGTCTGTGCTATTCGATCTTTGCCCAGACCGGTGCCTACGAAGACACCGGCATGACGACGATCTATGCCGGCACATCCGCGAACCAGATCGGTGAACTGGCCAATGTCACCATCGACGAAATGAAGCGCGCCGCCGACGACATGTCCGAGGCCGAAGTCGCCCGCGCCCGCGCCCAGATGAAGGCGGGGCTGCTGATGGGTCTGGAAAGCCCCTCCAACCGTGCCGAGCGACTGGCCCGTATGCTCCAGATCTGGGGAC
>JALQXR010000150.1 GCA_023263105.1 Marivivens sp.
TGTTTTTCACGACCGACGGCATGGTCTATAAGCTGAAGTGCTGGAGGCTCCCGCTCGCGGGGCGCACCGCAAAGGGCAAGGCGATCGTCAACATCCTGCCGATCCCGACCGGCGTCACCATCGCCGCGATCATGCCCGTCGACCGCCCAGAGGAAGAATGGGACGACCTGCAGGTGTTCTTTGCCACCTCCAAAGGCGACGTGCGCCGCAATGCCCTGTCCGATTTCACCAATGTAAAATCCAACGGCAAGATCGCGATGAAGCTCCCCGAAGGGGTGGCGCTGGTCAACGCGCGCATCTGTTCCGAAGACGACGACATCATGCTGGTCACCGCCCGGGGCCGTGCGATCCGCTTTGCCGTCCCCGAGGTCCGGATCTTTAAGGGCCGCGATTCCACCGGTGTTCGCGGGGTGCGTTTGCAGGACAAGGACTCGGTCGTGTCGATGTCCGTGATCCGCCACTTTGACGCCACCGCCGAAGAACGCGCAGGCTATCTGAAGATGCGCCGCGCGATGGCCGGTCTGACCGACGAAGATGCGCAGGACGACGACGACGACGCCGTCAGCGGCGCGATCTCGCAAGAGCGTTACGCCGAAATGTCCGCCGCCGAGAACCTGATCCTGACGATCACGGCGAACGGCATGGGCAAACTGTCGTCCAGCCATGACTACCCCGTGCGTGGACGCGGCGGCCAAGGCGTTGGCGCGATGGACAAGGCGATGCGCGGCGGAGAGATCGTGTCCTCGATCCCTGTCGAAATGGGCGACCAGATCATGCTCGTCACCTCGGGCGGGCAGTCGATCCGCGTGCCGATTGACGGGATTTCGTTCCGGTCACGGTCGGCGGGTGGCGTGCGGGTGTTCAACACCGGCAAGCAGGAAGAGGTCGTCAGCGTTGCCTGGATCGCCGAGGCAGAGGACGACATCGACGCGGGAAATGACACTGCAACCGATGCTGGCTCTGATGCGGGCCCAGATACTGGCCCAGATACCGGCACCGATACGGGCCCTGATACTGGCCCCGCCGAAGAATAAGGGCCGCGCCCCCATGGGGGCGGCTCAGCGCCAGAGGATCAGGGTGGGCCACAGCGGTTCACCCTTTTCTTTTTGCCCCACCGGGATTAGATCGCGCCCATGACCCAAGAGCTCCATATCATCGGTGGCGGCATGGCCGGATCCGAAGCCGCGTGGCAAGCCGCGAATGCCGGCGTCCGCGTGATCATCCACGAAATGCGCCCAAAGGTGGCGACCTTTGCCCATCGCACCGGCAATCTGGCCGAAATGGTCTGTTCGAACTCTTTCCGGTCGGATGACAACGAACAGAACGCGGTCGGGCTGTTGCATTGGGAAATGCGTCAGGCGGGCGGGTTGATCATGGACATGGCGACCAAGCATCGCCTGCCTGCGGGTGGCGCGCTGGCCGTGGACCGCGATCCCTTTTCCGAAAGCGTCACCGAGGCGCTGAAATCGCACCCCAATGTGTCGGTCAGCTACGAAGAAATCGACAGCCTGCCGGATCAGGGCCATTGGATCATCGCGACGGGGCCTCTCACCTCGGCCCGTTTGGGTGACGCGATCCGCGCGGAAACCGGCGCCGACGCTCTGGCCTTTTTCGACGCGATCGCGCCCATCGTCTATTTCGACAGCATCGACATGGACGTGGCGTGGAAACAGTCCCGCTACGACAAAGGCGAAACCGAAGAAGAGCGCACGGCCTACATCAACTGCCCGATGACCAAGGACGACTACGAAGGCTTTATCGACGCGCTGCTGGACGCCGACAAGACAGAGTTCCACGAAGGCGAAACCGCCGGATATTTCGACGGCTGCCTGCCTATCGAAGTCATGGCCGAAAGGGGCCGCGAAACGCTTCGCTTTGGTCCGATGAAGCCCATCGGGCTGACCAACGCCCACCAGCCGGACAAGAAACCCTATGCGGTCGTCCAGTTGCGGCGCGATAACGCCTTGGGAACGCTCTATAATATCGTCGGGTTCCAGACAAAAATGCGTTACGGTGCCCAGACCGAGGTGCTGCGTCGTATCCCCGGCCTGCAGGACGCCCAATTCGCGCGGCTTGGCGGCATCCACCGCAACACCTTTATCAATTCGCCCACCTTGCTGGATCCGCAGATGCGGCTGAAGTCCCGCCCGAACATCCGCTTTGCCGGACAGATCACGGGCGTCGAAGGCTATGTCGAAAGCGCGGCGATGGGGCTTTTGGCCGGACGTCTGGCCGCAGCCGAGCTGTCTGGCCGGACGCTTCCTGCGGTGCCAGAAACAACCGCGACCGGCGCGCTGATCACCCACATCACCGGCGGCGCCGAGGCAAAGACCTTTCAGCCGATGAACGTGAACTTTGGCCTCTTTCCCCCGCTTGACGGTGTGAAAGGCGGTCGCAGGGGCCGCAAGGATCGCTACAAGGCCTATACAGACCGCGCAAAGACCGACTGGTCGGCTTGGCTTGCGCAGTCTCTGCTGGACGCAGGCTAACCCCGCGCGATAGCGTCCGGGCATGGCAAAGTCGACTGAACAGGACTCCGCGATCTGGTCCCGCCGCTCGGTGGCGGAGACGGTCGACCTGTATCGCGAATGGTCAAAGACCTATGAACACGACATAGCGGACCTAGGCTATGCGACCCCTGCCCGACTGGCTACCGCGCTGGCTGGACTGTGCGATTTGCAGGCGCCGGTTCTGGATTTCGGTTGCGGGACCGGCCTGTCCGGAGTCGCCTTGGCCGCGGTCGGGTTCTCGACCATCGACGGCACCGACATCACGCCCGAAATGCTGGCGCAAGCGGCGGACAAAGCCGTGTATCGCCGGTTGTTCCCTAGCGACAGCAACAGCGACGGCAATAGCGACGAGTCCGGCGCCTATGCGGCGATTGTCGCGGCCGGCGTGGTCAGTCTGGGCGCGGCCCCGCCCGAGGTCTTGGGGGCCCTTTATCGCAAACTGGCCGCCGGCGGTCTGCTGGGCTTTTCCTATAACGATCCGACCTTGGCGGATGCGGCCTATATGGCAGCACTAGAGGACCTGATTTCGGCGGGCGCGCTGGTGCGGTTTCGTGAACACGGTCCCCATTTGCCGGGCAAGGGCATGGGCGCCGACATCATCATATTGCAAAAGGCATGATCGTTACCCGCTTTGCCCCGTCTCCGACCGGACCGCTGCATCTGGGACACGCTTTTTCGGCGCTGACTGCCGCCGATCTGGCCGCATCCTCGGGCGGCCGGTTTCTACTGCGGATCGAGGATATCGACCGATCCCGGGCCCGACCGGAATGGGAACGGCTGATCGAAGAAGACCTGACATGGCTGGGGCTGGACTGGCCAAGGCCCGTGATGCGCCAGTCCGACCGGCTGCCGGTCTACCACGCCGCGCTGGACCGACTGTGGACGAGCGGGTTGCTATATCCCTGCACCTGTCACCGCCGCGATATCGAGGCCGCGGCCCGCGCACCGCAAGAGGGCGGCGAACCGGTGGTCGGGCCGGACGGCATCGTCTATCCCGGCACCTGCCGCCACCGCCACGACCGCTCGGGCCCGATGCCGTACGCGCTTCCTTTGCGGCTGGACATGGCGGCGGCGATGCAAAGGGTCGGAGACCTGACCGCAGCGAAAGAGATCGGAGCCGCGCCGGTCGCGCCGACCGAGCCGTCGCATATGATCGACACGATCGGGGACGTGGTGTTGTCGCGGCGGGACATGGGCACCAGCTACCATTTGTCGGTGGTTGTCGACGACGCGGCCCAAGCGGTCACCCATGTCGTCCGCGGAGCCGATCTGTCTGACGCGACGCCCATCCATCTGTTGCTGCAACGGCTGCTTGGCCTGCCTGCGCCGATCTATCTTCACCATCGGCTTATTCGGGACGAGGCAGGCAAGCGACTTGCCAAACGGGATGACGCCCGCGCGATCAGCGCCTATCGGGCCGACGGTCTTGGCCCGTCTGACATCCGGCGGATGGTTGGTCTTTGACCGGTTCGCCGCGCGCGGACGGGCTCGACCTTTAGCCCGCCTCGGGCGCCATCAGCTCGACCTCTGCCCCGTCGCGAACGGCGGTGTAAAAGCAGTTGCGCCGGTTGGTGTGACAGGCGGGACCGGTCTGACGGACCACCACCAAAAGGCAGTCACGGTCGCAATCGACCCGAAAATCCACCAGCTCTTGCACATGGCCAGAGCTTTCGCCCTTGACCCAGAACGACTGACGGGACCGGCTCCAATAGGTCACGCGGCGGGTCTGCAGCGTCTGCGCCACGGACTCGGCGTTCATCCATGCCATCATCAGAACCTCGCCCGACTGGTCGTCCTGCGCGATCGCGGGGATCAGGCCGTTCGCGTCAAATCTCAGGCTTTGGGGGTCGAAATCCATAATCGGACCTTTCGTCATCGTCGTGTCAGCCCTAGATAGGGGGTAGCAAGGCCAAGGGCAAACGATGTCGACCGACAACGACCTGATCAAACTCTATTCAAACCGCATCCTCGCGCTGGCGGCGGACATGCCGCATACCGACCGGCTCGCACTGCCGGATGCGACCGCACGCAGACGCGCTCCGCTGTGCGGGTCGACCGTGACCGTCGATCTGAACGTGCAAGACGGCGTCGTGGTGGGTTTTGGACAAGACGTGAAGGCCTGCGCACTTGGACAGGCGGCGGCATCGGTCGTCGGCAGCGCCATCATCGGAACGACCCGCTTGGACATCCAGCGGGGTCGCGATGAACTGGCGGCAATGTTGAAGGACGGCGGACCGGTTCCGACCGCGCCTTGGGACGGGCTGGCCGTGCTGGAGCCCGCGCGCGACTACCGCAATCGCCATGCGTCGATCCTGTTGGCCTTTGACGCATCTCTCGAAGCGTTCGACGCGGCCAAGGCAAAGACCGGCACCTGATCACCACCAATCCGAAAGAAAAAACCGCCGCACATCCGGGACTGGATGGCGGCGGCAGGCAGAGAAAATCTTTGCGTGGGATCCGGCTGGTCCGAAACGGGGGAGGCAAAACCCCTCAAAGGACCGGGACAGGCAAAGTCATACGGCAGTCGCTAGGTTGGGACAGGCGACACCGGACCGGCCGGCGCAAAGACTTCCGGGCAATGTGTCAGGTCAGAGCAGGTTGGGCAGAGCCAACCCGAGATACAAAAGAGCAATCAGCGCCAGAACACCGACCGCGTCCCCCAAAAGGGTCGCCTGACTGCGGACGAAAGCGGATCGGATTTCCTTGGCCATGATGTTGTCTCCCTTGTGTTGCCTCTTTGTTCTCATGTTCTTAACCAATAGTAAAGAACTTAATGAGAACATTTGCGAACAAAAAGGATCTGTCTGGGGGACCCTGCCGCTAACCCACGGAAATCAAACGGATTGCCCTGTCCTGTTCCATCAGCCAAAGCAGCGTCCGCGCGGCTTGCCCGCGCGCAGAGACCAGCGTCGGGTCGTCATGAAGCAGCTTTCGCGCATCGGCCTGAGCCATTTGCATGAGCCCTGCCTGCCGCTCCAGATCCGCGATTCGGAACTTCGGTAGCCCCGACTGTGCGGTTCCGATGACATCGCCCGCCCCGCGTATGGCCAGATCCTCTTCGGAAATCCGAAAGCCGTCTTCTGTTTCGCGCAGGATTTGCAGCCGTCGCGTCGCGCTTTCGGTCAGAGGGGCCTGATACATCAATAGACAGGTCGACGCGGCACTGCCCCGACCGACTCGTCCCCTCAATTGGTGCAACTGCGACAGGCCAAAGCTTTCGGCCCGTTCG
>JALQXR010000151.1:0-4217 GCA_023263105.1 Marivivens sp.
CAGGGCCCGCGCGATTGCCAGTTTCTGTTTCTCGCCCCCCGACAGGTCATGTGCCATGACCGAAAGCCGGTCGCCAAGTCCGACGGCCTCCGCGGCCCGACTGGCCCTTTCGCGGGCCTCGGATCGCCGCACGCCGTCCAGACCCAGCGGAAAGGCGATATTGTCCCGCACGGTCCGGCGCAACAGGATGGGTGTCTGGAAAACGAAACTCTGATGATGCCGCGTGTCCTCGGTCGGGACGGCCCAGCCGATCCGCCCCCGCCGCAAGCGCTCCAGCCCGTGCAAGGCGCGCAGCAGAGTGGTCTTGCCGCCGCCGTTCGGCCCCATGACCACGGTGATCCCGCCACCGGCAAGTGTGACGTCAATCGGCCCGATCAGGCGCTTCGGCCCGCGCCAGACTTCGATTGCCTCGGCCACGAGGGGAAGAAGACCCGCCTTTACCACCGGCTGCTCCTTTCGGTGCGCGACACCATGTGAACGGCAAGGTTCACCCCAACAGCCAAGGCGATCAGCACCAACCCCAGCCCAAGCGCGAGAGCAAAGTTGCCTTTGCCGGTTTCCAGCGCGATGGCGGTCGTCAGGACACGGGTGGCGTTGTCGATATTACCGCCCACGATCATGATCGCGCCGACCTCGCCGATGGCACGGCCGAAACCGGCCAGTCCGGCGGTCAATAGCGACCGGCGACCTTCCCATAGCAACACGGCCAGACGCTGCCGCCGCGTGGTGTTGAGCGACAACAGAAGGTCGTGACAGTCCGCCCAGATGTCCCGCAGCGCCTGATGGGTGATCGAGGCGATGATGGGCGTGATGATGATCACCTGCGCGGTCACCATCGCCGGCACGGTGAACAAAAGCCCAAGCACACCCAAAGGCCCCGACCGCGACAACAGCAGATAGACGACCAAGCCGACCACGACCGGCGGCAGGCCCATCAGCGCATTCATTCCCGCGATGACCAGCCGTCTAGACCGGAACCGGTTCAGCGCCAGCCAAGCCCCAAGCGGAAGCCCGATCGCGCTGGCGATCAAGGTGGCGCTAAGCGTGACCTGCAGCGATCTCAGGCTGACCTCGACCAGCTCTGGATCAAGCGTCAGGACCAACCGTCCCGCCTCTGCCAATCCTTGCCAGATCGTTTCCACCGCCAAAGCTCCTGAACCTTGAATGAACGCGCATTGGTCCGTCCCCTGTTAGTGACGGCCGATAGGAGATTCAATTTCGATTTCCCGTTATTTGATAGGAAAACTCTATCGCGCCCGAGCCAGCGCCCAGCCTGCGACCGCGACGGGATCGGGGAAAAGGACCTCGGCCGTGCCGCCGGTAAAGGCGTCGAAATCGCCCTGCATACCGGGGCGCAACCCGATCACGACCGGCAGGCCCAAGCCCAGCGCCACGCCGATGGCCTGTCGAAAGCCGCGCCCTTCGGCTTCGGCCTTGCCGAATTTGTTGACCACCAGCACGTCCGCGTCACCGGCGACAAGCCCTGCTTCGACCTGCCCGACCGCCTGCTCTAGCCCCGCGGGATCAAGCCTGCAGCCGCGCGCCATCGGGCCCAGATTCTGGCTGATGCGGATGACCTCTCCGCCGGTGAGAATATGCAGGTCCATATGGCATTTCGGATTATCGGGCCGGTCGGTGTTCACCTGAACCGCGCCCGCCACGCGCAGCCCCGAAGCGGCAAGCCGGTCGGCAACCATGGCCATCACCGCATCCAGATCCCCGTCCGCGGCCAGCACGACTCCCAGCATGGTGGCTCCTCTTGCAACTCCGCCCATCGGATTACAGTATGGATCGACCTCAGGAAAGTCCGCAGATGTCTCCCCGCCTTCCGATCCTGCCAGACCCGACCGATCCGCGCCTCACGCGCGCTGTCTCGGGGCGCGACCAGACCGGCGCCAAGGTCGACATCAACGTGGTCGAGGAACGGCCCCTGACGATCTACCTTAACAGTCAGGAAATCGTCACCGCGATGACGATCGGGGACTATCCCGAATATCTGGCCGTCGGCTTCCTGCGCAATCAGCGGATGCTACAGGACGACGACCGCATCACCGCGATCGATTATGACGACGATCTGGAGGTGGTGGTCGTCAGGACCGAGCGCCAGACCAGCTACGAAGACAAGGTAAAGAAAAAGACCCGCACATCCGGCTGCGCGGTCGGCACCGTGTTTGGCGACATGATGGAGGGGCTGGACGGGCTGACCCTGCCCCGATCCGAGGTCCGGACAAGCTGGCTTTTTGCGCTGGCAAAGTCGATCAACACCATGCCCAGCCTGTACCTCGAGGCGGGGGCGATCCATGGGACGGTCCTTTGCAAGGCCGATCAGCCGCTGGTCTATATGGAGGACGTCGGCCGCCACAACGCAGTGGACAAGATCGCGGGCTTCATGTTCCGGCACGACGTGCCTGCGGCGGACAAGATCCTGTATACGACCGGACGGCTGACCTCGGAGATGGTGATCAAGACCGCGCAGATGGGCATTCCCGTGCTGGCGTCACGGTCGGGGTTCACCGCTTGGGGTGTCGAAATCGCGCGGCAGGTCGGGCTGACCCTGATCGGGCGGATGCGCGGGCAGCGGTTCATTTGCCTGTCGGGAGAGGACCGCCTGATCCGCGATGCGACGCTTTCGGCCGACGACGAAGACCGCCGACACCGCCGGAAAGGGGCCGCCGATGACTGAGGACCGGTTTCCCGCCGTCATTCTGGCCGGTGGCCAGTCGACCCGTATGGGCGGCGGCGACAAGGGGTTGAAAAAGCTCGCGGGGCGGCGGCTGATCGACCATGTGATCTCTCGCATCGGGCCGCAGGTCGGTGCGATGGCATTGAACGCCAATGGTATGCCTGCGCGGTTTGCCGATCTTGGCCTGCCGGTCCTGCCCGACGGGATTGAAGGATATGTGGGGCCTTTGGCTGGCGTTCTTGCGGGGATGGACTGGGCCGCAAAGCTGGGCGCGACGGCGGTTGTCAGCGTGGCGGCGGATACGCCTTTCTTTCCGTCGGACCTCGTGTCGCGGCTGTCATCGGCAAGGGGTCCTTCGGGGCTGGCGCTGGCTGCTTCGCCGGACACCTCGGGCAAGGTCTGGCATCACCCGACGTTCGGACTCTGGCCCGTTGCGCTGCGCGATGACCTTGATGCGGCGCTGCGAGGCGGGCTGCGCAAGATCGTCGACTGGACCGACCGGCATGACGCGGGAATCGCGGTGTTCAACGCCGCGCGTTTCGACCCGTTTTTCAACATCAACACGCCCGAAGACATGGATGCCGCGGAAAGGCTGGCCGCGAAATGAAAGTCTATGGCGTCACCGGCTGGAAAGACACCGGCAAGACCACGCTGACCGAACGTCTGGTAGCGGAATTCATCCGGCGCGGGGTTCGGGTCTCGACCGTGAAACACGCCCACCACGACACGGACATCGACCACGAAGGCCGCGACAGCCACCGCCACCGGACCGCGGGCGCGACCGAGGTTCTGGTTTCCTCGCCGCACCGCTGGGCGTTGATGCACGAATTGCGCGACGCAACAGAGCCGCCGCTAGAGGACCTTTTGGCCCGCCTGTCCCCCGTCGATCTGGTCCTGATCGAAGGCTACAAGCGCGGCCTCCACCCAAAGGTGGAAACCCACAGAGCCGCCAGTGGCAGGCCCTTGTTGGCGCCAGAGACCCCCACCATCCGCGCCATTGCGTCGGATAACGGAGCGGGCGCGGGCGACCTGCCACGGTTCGATCTGGACGACGTGGCCGCCATTGCCGATTTCATCGCGGCGGAGTTGGACTTATGAGGTTCGACCGGATCTGTGTCGTCGACTGGTCGGCGGCGGGCAAACCCACGACGGGGAAGGACTCGATCTGGATCGCCCTGCACCGCGACGGTCAGGTCGAAACCCGCAACCACCCCACGCGGACCGAGGCCGAAACCGCCTTGCGCGACATCGCCAATGCCGCCCTTGCGGCAAACGAACGGCTGCTGATCGCGGTGGACTTTGCCCTTGGCGGGCCGCGCGGGCTGGCCGAACGGCTGACGGGCGAACCAAGCGGGCTGGCGCTTTGGGACTACCTTGCCAATGCCGTGACCGACGACGCCAGAAACCGCAGCAACTACCGCGACGTGGCCGCCGCCATGAACCGCGCCTTGGGGCAGCCGGCGTTCTGGGGCAACGGGACGAAGGGCGACGTCCCCGATCTGCCGCGCCTCAAGCCCGTTCTGCCCCACGGCCT
>JALQXR010000151.1:4227-5716 GCA_023263105.1 Marivivens sp.
CGCAAGGCAGAGACAGACGACCGCGCGGCGGGCCTGAACCCCAAGCCGATCTGGCAGCTTGCCGGCGCAGGCGCGGTCGGGGCCCAGTCGCTGACCGGCATCCCCGCGCTGCATCGGCTGCGGGCAGCGCTGGGGTCCGATTGCGCGGTCTGGCCGCTTGAACAGGTCAGCGACCACCCCGTCGTGATTGCGGAAACCTACCTTTCCCTGCTCGTTCCAGAGGTGCGGGCCGAAGTGCGCAACGGCGCGGTTCAGGACGAGGCTCAGGTGCGCCTGCACGCCCGCGCCTTTGCCGGATTGGGCGACGGCATAGCCGAGCTTTTCGCGCCGGATTGCGATGACGCGACCCTGCGCGCCGAAGGCTGGTATCTGGGCGCGGGCATGTCGAACCGCCTGCGCGCCGCCTTGCCGCCCGACATGACCCCGCCCCGCCTGCGCAATGACTGTTTTGCGATGCCGCAAGGCGTCAGCTGGATGCCCGTCGAAACCGCCCTCGCGCGGCTCAGGCAAAGCCTGTCGCCGGTCGTGGGCACCACCACCCTGCGGGTCGCGGACGCCGCCGGCCATGTGCTTGCAGCAGATGTCACCGCGCGCCGGTCGAACCCGCCACGGGCCAATTCCGCGGTGGACGGCTATGGCTTTGGCCATGCCTCGACCGGCGACGGTGTCCAGCGCCTGCCACTGGTCGCGGGCCGCGCGGCGGCGGGGCAGCCCTTTGACGGGGCGGTTCCCGCCGGAATGGCCGTGCGCATCCTGACCGGCGCGATCCTGCCCGCCGGAGTGGACTGCGTCGTGCTAGAGGAGGACTGCGCCACCGACGGGGTCAGCGTGACCTTTGACGGGCCGGTCAAGCCGCGCGCGAATGTCCGCAAGGCCGGCGAAGACGTGGTCGAAGGCGATCTGGCCCTGCCCGCGGGTCACCGGCTCCGCGCGCCGGACCTCGCGCTGCTATCGGCGCTCGCCATTCCCACGGTCGAGGTCTATCGGCGCCTCAGGGTCGGGGTGCTGTCGACCGGAGACGAGATCATCGCAGACCCTTCGGTCCCCGCGCGGCCGCACCAGATATACGACGCCAACCGGCCCATGCTTTTGTCCATGGTGCGCGGCTGGGGGGCCGAGCCGGTGGATCTGGGGCACGTCCCCGATAAAGAAACCCGCATCCGTGCGACCCTGACCCGCGCCGCGGCGCAAGTCGATGTGATCCTGACGTCGGGCGGGGCATCGGCGGGCGACGAAGACCATGTGTCGCGACTCTTGGCGCGGGAAGGCAACCTTCAGGCTTGGCGGATCGCCATCAAACCGGGCCGCCCGCTGGCGCTGGCGATGTGGGACGGGGTGCCGGTCTTTGGCCTGCCGGGGAATCCGGTGGCGGCGATGGTTTGTGCGGTGGTCTTTGCCCGACCTGCGCTGTCGCTGATGGGGGGTGGCGGCTGGCTGGACCCGACATTCATCACCGTCCCCGCCGCCTTTGAAAAGCGCAAGAAACCCG
>JALQXR010000152.1 GCA_023263105.1 Marivivens sp.
GGATGTTGTTGGCGCGCTTGTAGCCTTGGACAAGGTTCTGACCATCCTCGGTCGCCAGCACCGCGTTCAGGGCGCGGGCACGGGTCACAAGCAGGGTGAGGTCGTCGGTGCCGGGCATGGCCAGGCAGGCGTCGATCACGTCGTGACGGATACCTTCGTCGCGCAGGAAAACCTTGAGCCGGTCGTGGAAGAAGGCCAGCAAATGAGCGGCGTCCGCACGGTCGTCGGCGGTCGCGATGGTCTGCATCAGCGGCAGACGCAACCCGTTCTCTAGCACCAGACGGATCACACCCAGCGCGGCGCGGCGCAATGCGAAGGGGTCTTTCGATCCGGTGGGCTTTTCGTCGATGGCCCAGAAACCGGCCAGCGTGTCCAGTTTATCCGCCAGCGCGACGGCGACCGACACGGGCGCGGTCGGGACGGTGTCGGACGGACCCAGCGGCGAATAATGGTCGCGCGCGGCGTCGGCGACGTCGGCGTCGCGGCCCGCGGCCAGAGCATAATAGCGGCCCATGACCCCCTGAAGTTCGGGGAACTCTCCGACCATGGCGGATCGCAGGTCGGCCTTGGCGATGCGGGCGGCCTCTTCGGCTTTGGCGGCATCGGCGCCGACCATCGGGGCAATGTCGCGGGCAAGTGCGGCGATCCGGTCGATCCGGTCGAACTGGCTGCCCAGTTTGTTGTGGAAGGTCACGGCCTTTAGCCCGTCCAGCCATTCGCCCATGCCCGTCTTGGCGACGCGCAGATCGTTTTCATAGAAGAATTTGGCGTCCGACAGGCGCGCCGACAGGACCTTTTGGTTGCCCTTCAGGATGGTCGCGCCGTTGTCGGCGGTTTCCATGTTGGCGACGGTGACAAAGCCTTCGATCCGGCCCGTCTTCGGGTTCCGGGCCGAGAGGAACTTCTGGTGTTCCTTCATCGAGGTCTGCAGCACCTCGGGCGGCAGGTCGAGGAAGCGATCCTCGATCACGCCCATCAGCGGCACGGGCCATTCGACCAGACCCGAAACCTCGGCCAAGAGTCCGCGATCCTCGACGACCTCTAACCCTTGGGCAAAGGCCATGTTACGGGCATCGTTGTCGATGGTTTCGCCACGCGCGTCGGGGCGCAGGACCACGCGGGCACGGGCCAGTTTGGCTTCGTAGTCGTCAAAGGAGGACACGGTGATTTCGCCTGCGGACAGGAACCGGTGGCCACGGGTGGTGGTGCCGGCTTCGATACCGTCGATGTTCAGCGGCACCACGGTGGTTCCGGCTTCGTCCGTCAGGATGCAGATGATCGAATGCAGCGGGCGGACCCAGCGCAGCGACCCCGACCCCCAACGCATGGATTTCGGCCACGGGAAGTTGCGGATCGTGGCTTCCAGCACCTCGGCGATGATCTGGGGTGCGGCGCGTCCGGGCTTTTCGATCACGGCGAAATAGGCCTGTCCCTTGCCTGCGTCGCGGATCTCTAGCTGATCCATCGTCAGGCCGGTGGACCGCAGGAACCCTTCGACCGCCTTTTCGGGGGCGGTGGTTGCGGGGCCTTTGCGCTCTTCGCGCGTCGGTTTCGAGCCGGCGGTGAGCCCCTCGATCGACAGCGCAAGCCTGCGCGGGGTCGCGAAGGCGGCGGCAGAGCCGTAGGTCAGTCCGGCGTCGACCAGCCCGTTTGTGACCAGCGTCTTCAGGTCGTCAGAGGCCTTGGCCTGCATGCGGGCAGGGATTTCCTCGGAGAAAAGCTCAATAAGAAGATCGGGCATCAGCGGAGTCCTTCGGGGACAGGAGGGCAGTCTTCGGGAGCGGGTTCGCCGTCGAACACGACCTCTCCGCAATGGTTGATTTGGTGCCACATATAGCCGCGCCCGTCAGCAAAGAGCGCCGCAACGCGGTCGATCCCGTAATGGACGTTGCTGGCCACCAGAAACGCGCGGGCGTCGCCGGACTCCAGCGCGCCGCCAATGGCACGGGCGTCGAAACAGTCAAACCAACCCGGCGCGTTCAACGGCACGGCGTCGGGATCGGCGACATAGGTCTCGGCCGCCGCGTCCGGGGTCAGCGCGGTCCGGAAGCAGGCGCGGAACCGGATCGGAGAGCTGTCAGAGTCGATCGCGGTAAAGTCGGTGAATTCAATAGCCTCGGCTTCGCCCGTGTCGGCACGGACCAACGTGACGCCGCCCGCGTCGTCGGCGGTCACTTCGACATAATAGGCGTAAACCTGCAGGTAATAGAGCGACACGCCAGCGACCAGCGCCGAGCCAAGGATCGCAACGATTGCGGCACGGGTCCAGTTCATGACGGCTGATACCCCCCCGCTTCGGTCTGCACAAAGGCGTCGGCGCAGAGCTTCGCCAAAGCGCGGACGCGGCCGATATAGGCCTGCCGTTCGGTGACCGAAATCACCCCGCGCGCATCCAGAAGGTTGAACAGGTGGCTGGCTTTGATGCATTGGTCATAGGCGGGATGCGCCATGATGATCCGCTTGCCGGTCTTTGCGTCGTCGGCGTCAAAGCCCAGCAGGCGCTGGCATTCTTTTTCGGCCTCTTCAAAGTTGCGGAACAGCTTGTCCGTGTCCGCGCCGTCAAAGTTGTGGCGGCTGTATTCTTCCTCGGTCTGGCGGAAAATATCGCCATAGGTCAGCGGGATCGGGCACTGGGGATCGTTGAACGGCATCTCCATCACGTGGTCGATACCCAGCACATACATCGCCAGACGCTCCAGCCCGTAGGTCAGTTCGCCCGAAACCGGCGCGCAGTCATGGCCGCCGACCTGCTGGAAATAGGTGAACTGGCTGACTTCCATGCCGTCGCACCAGACTTCCCAGCCCAAGCCCCAAGCGCCGAGCGTCGGGCTTTCCCAGTCGTCCTCGACAAAGCGGATGTCGTGCAGGCTGGCGTCGATGCCGATGGCGGCCAAAGAGCCAAGGTAGAGGTCCTGCAGATCGGGCGGCGACGGTTTGATCAGCACCTGATACTGATAGTAATGCTGCAGACGGTTCGGGTTTTCGCCGTAACGTCCGTCGGTCGGACGGCGCGACGGCTGGACATAGGCCGCGGCCCAAGGTCGCGATCCAAGGCTGCGCAACGTGGTCGCCGGATGAAAGGTGCCTGCACCCACTTCCATATCGTAGGGCTGCAGCACGGCGCAGCCTTTCGCTGCCCAGTAACTCTGCAAACGCAGGATCACGTCCTGAAATGACTTTGGTTTGTCAGCCATGGTCGCCCTCGATATCAATCCGCGGTCTCAATACGGCGCGGGCGCGACGGGGTCAATCAGGCCACACTTGTCGAAAACCTCGTGACTGACGCAGTTTTGTGCTGCGGGCGCATTGTGCTCTGATAAGTTGCCAAGGATTGACGCGAACAAACCGATTAGACGACCTCTGGAGACCATATGAAACGGCTTATTACCGTCCTCTTTCTGATGCTTGGCCCGCTGGCCGGCCTGTCGACCCCTGCTTTGTCGCAAGAGCGCGCATGGGTCCAGGTCGAAGCGCAACCAACGCTGACCTCGGCACAGGACCGCGCCCGGTTCTATACCGCGCAGCTGTCCGACGTGGTCGGCTATTATTTGGGATCTGGCTGGTACGGCATCGCTTTGGGCCCCTATGAACGCAACGACGCAGAGGCGCTTTTGACCGATCTGAGGCGGCGCGGCATCGTTCCGGGCGACAGCTTTATCAGCGACGGCAGCCGGTTCCAGCAGCAGTTCTGGCCCGTGGGCATTGGCGCCGCGACCGAAATCCAGCCGCTGCCGCAAGGCGTCGAGGCCCTGACCCCCGTCACAGAAGACCCCGTCGTCGCAGAGTCTGTCGTCGTGCCGCTGGACACCACCCTGCCCGACGAAACCCTGTCGCAGGCCCGAGCAAGCGAAGCCGCCCTGTCGGAAGACGACCGCAAGATGCTGCAAATCGCGCTCCGGTGGGCGGGCTATTATGACAGCGCGATTGACGGCGCGTTTGGCCGCGGCACGCGGGCGTCGATGGCGGCATGGCAGGCCGTGAACAACCACGAACAGACCGGCGTCCTCACCACCGCCCAGCGCGCCCAGTTACTGGGGCAGTACACCGCGGTTCTGGAAGGTCTGGGGATGGACATGGTCCGTGACGCCGACGCCGGAGTCGCGATTTCCATGCCGACCGACATGGTGGCGTTCGGGCGCTACGAGCCGCCCTTTGCCCGCTATGAACCCGTCGCCGGAGCCGAGGTTCCCGCGCGCGTCCTGCTGATGTCCCAACGCGGCGATCAGGACCGGTTCTTTGGCCTGTATGAAATCCTGCAGACGCTGGAAGTCGTCCCGACCGATGGCCCCCGTCGCCGCACCGCCGAAGAATTCGAGATCGAAGGACAAAACGCCGAGATCCATTCCTATACCTACGCGGTTCGCGACGGCGACATCATCAAGGGCTTTATCCTTGTCTGGCCCGCAGGCGACGAAGAACGGCGCAGCCGCGTTGCGGCCGAAATGAAGGCGAGCTTTTCGACCTTTGGCGGCACGTTGAACCCCGCGATTGTCGCGCCGGACGAAGATCAGGCGATCGACCTTGTGTCGGGACTCGCGGTGCGCCAGCCGCGCCTTAGCGGATCGGGATTCTACGTCGATCCCGCCGGCGCGGTGCTGACCAGCGCGGCGACGGTGGCCAGTTGTGATCGGGTGACCATCGACACTGTCACCGACATGACGGTTGCATGGACCGATCCGGCGCTTGGGCTTGCCCTGTTGCGGCCCGTCGCGCCGCTGGCCCCGATTGCGGTCGCGCGGTTCCAGACCTCGGTCCCGCGGATCGGTTCGATGGTTGCTGCCGGTGGCTACCCCTATGGCGGCGCGCTGACGATGCCGACGCTGACCTTCGGCACGCTGGCCGATATCCGCGGCCTGAACGGCGAAGAAACCGTAAAGCGCCTGTCGCTGGTGGCTCAGGACGGAGACGTCGGCGGGCCGGTCTATGACGAAGGCGGCGCGGTGCTGGGCATGCTTTTGCCGCGCCTGCAGCAGAACGGACAGGTTCTGCCGCCGGATGTGACCTATATCGTCGAAACGGATGCGATCGTCCCCGCACTGGTCTCTGCCGGTGTCGCCGTCCTGCAGACCGCCACCGTCGATCCGGTCACGCCCGAGGCAATGACCGCCTCGAACGCGGATACCACGGTTCTGGTGGGCTGCTGGTAAGACCTAGCGCAGGGCGGCCGGCGTCATGTGAATGATCGTCGGCCCCTTGGCGACCAAAGCCTCTTTGACCGACCTGCGGAACTCTGCCAGATCGGCGGGCCGGACCGCTGACGCGCCCCATGCCTCGGCCAGTTTGCAGAAATCGGGGTTCTTCTGGATGACCGCGTTCGGCGCGATCTGTGCGCCGATCATGCTGGCCTCGATCGCGCCCAGCTTGCCGTTGTCCCAGATCAGGATCGGCAGCGGCAGACCCAATTCGACCGCAACGCCCAGCTCTTGCACGGTATACTGGAACCCATAATCCCCCGCGACAGCCAGAACCGCGCGGTCGCCCACGCCGATCTTTGCGCCGATGGCGGCGGGCATGGCGTAGCCCAAGGTGCCGAACCCATAGGGATGATGCCAGAGCGACGGCGAAGCCAGCGGATAGACCTCTTTGGCCGCATAGGCGAACTGGGTCATGTCCGAGTAAATCAGCGCGTCGGTGGGCAGGGCGTCACGCAGCGCGTCGGCCAGCGTCAGGACCTGCGGATATTCGGCCTCTACCTCGGTTCGCCA
>JALQXR010000153.1:0-286 GCA_023263105.1 Marivivens sp.
CGCGCTTCGAGATCGCGGTACCCGTCCTGCCCGTAAAGCGCCACGACCTCGGACACCGGCATGCCCGCCATCGCTTCGATTTCGTCGGTCAGTTCGACAAAGGGCAGGTTCAGGGCCAAAGCCGCCCGCGCGCCCAAAGTCGATTTTCCCGCCCCCCGCAGGCCGATCAAAGCCACGCGCTGCGCCTTGGACGCGCCCGCGTCGGCGGCCCGCAAGGATTTCAGTGCCGTCGCGCGGCTGTCGGGGTCGGCTTTGCGGTAAAGCTCGGAGAATTGCAAAACGTCCG
>JALQXR010000153.1:296-5689 GCA_023263105.1 Marivivens sp.
CACCAGCCATTCGATCCGCTGGCCCAGCGTGGCGGCGACCCGCATCAGGAGCCCGATCGAGATGTTGCCCTCGCCGGCCTCGAGCTGCGCGAGGTAGCGCGGGGATACGCCCGACCGTTCGGACACGACGCGCCGCGGCAGGCCGGTCAATTCGCGCGCTTTGCGAACCCGTTCGCCGACCGTCTTCATCAACTGCGCAACATCGGCAGCAAGGCTGTCTGCGCCGTCGGGAGTGTCGGTTTCTGGCATGTCAGCGGGTCGCATTATCGGCACCTCGTGAATTATAGTGCCACATTGTAGAAAGGTCGCACTAAACTGCAACCCAACTCAGGCGGTTTCGGTCGGGATCAGATGCGCTTGCACCAAGGCCCTGATTTCTTCCGGCGGACGGGTCTTGCGGAACTCTTTCGCGACGATGAACACGCAGACAAAGTCGCCGTCGAAACACAGGGTTCCGTCCTGATACCCTTCGACCCGAAACCCGACCGAGGTTTCGCCCAGCCGGTTCGGCCAGACCTTGCACCGCAGGACGTGGCGCGGGGTCACGGGGTGGGACATGTCCATCCGCATCGACACGAAAGGCGTCCCAAGGTTGCGGTCCAGTTCCATCTGGAACCAGCCGTCGCCGGTGTGGTGTTCCCACCAGCCATTGATCGCATCCAGAGCGAACCACGGCAGGCGGGCGGTATAGACGATCTTGGCCGGATCGCAGTCGCCCCAAGTGACGCGGATGTCGTGTTCGTAGACCTCTGACATTGCCGCCGCCCTAATAGGTTTCGACGTGGTACCGGCCTTCTTCGCGCATGACTTCGCGCAGGGCGATCCACGGCTGACCGATGCTTTCGGCGATATTGGTCAGCGCCTGTTCCACGCCCTCTTCCATCCCGCGCAGGCCGCAGATGTAGATATGGGTGGCAGGATCGGCCAGCAGGTCGGCGACCGCGTCTTGTTCGGCCATCATGCGGTCCTGAACGTATTCCTTTGCGGTGCCCTCGATGCGGCTGAACACAAGGTGCTGCTTTAGAACGGATTTCGGCACCTTCTTGAGCGGGCCGAAATAGGGCAGGCTTTCCGGCGTGCGCGCCCCGAAGAACATGGTCATGTCGCCCGATCCGCCCGCTGCCGCCCGTTGGCGGTGCATCGTAAAGGCGCGCATCGGCGCAGAGCCGGTGCCGGTGCAGATCATCAACAGCCGCGCGGCGGGGTCTTCGGGCATAAGGAAGGTCGAGCCGAACGGCCCCGTCACCTGCACGCTGTCACCTTTGTTCAGGTCGCACAGATAGTTCGAGCAGATGCCACCTTCGTCCCGCTTTACGGTCAGAGACACGTTGTGATAGCCCGCCCGTTCCCCGTCGCGGGGGCTGGACACGGAATACAGGCGCGGCAGATGCGCTTTGCCTGCGCCATCCAGACCGGGCGGCAGGATGCCGATGGTCTGGCCTTCGAGCACGGGAAAGGGTTTGCCTTCGAAGCTAAGGATGATGTGGCGGATATCGGTGTCCGCGCCTTCGGCGGTCAGGCGATAGTTGCCCTGCACGACAGCGGTGACCGGCTTGCCGATCGTATAGGTGTTCACTTGGGGCTTGGTGGCCGATGCCGGAGCGCGAGGCTTGCCGCCGACGCCAGAGTGGGCCTCGGCCAAGAGAGCGGCGACCGGATCGTCAACCGGAGCGTCTTTGCCAGCGTCCGCGCCGCCGGACAGTTCCGCCTGTGCGGGCAGTTCTTCCCAGCTGAACTGTTCTTCTAGCGTATAGGCCGTTTCGACCACCCGCCATTCGTCGATCGACCCCGTCGGGCAGACCGGAATACAGGCCATGCAGTCGTCGCATTTGTCGGGGTCGACCACGACGTTGGTGTCGTCGTGGGTGATCGCCTCGATCGGGCAGGTCATTTCACAAGTGTAGCAGCGGATACAGATTTCGGGATCGATCAGATGCTGCTTGAACGGTGCGGTCATGGCGGCCTCGGGATGTTTGACGGCGAAAGAAATGGGCCGCCGCATCATACGGCGGCCCGCTGGTCATGTAATCAGGCCATGTGCAGCTTGACGTATTCAAAGTCGCCGGGCTTGTTGTCGATGCCGACCTTGGGCGCGGCGATCCAGCCCGCGTATTTGCCGGGCTCGGTCACTTGGGTCATCAGCGACTGGATAAAATCTCCGTCCGCCTTGGTCGGTAGCCAGGTCGGAGCGCCAGCGTCATATTCGGCCCCCGACACGACCTGCCCGTCGGGATCAAAGTTGTGACCCGCAAAGACACCGATCTGACGGTTGAAGCTTTCGTGCGGCAGCTTCAGTTCGAATTCGATGCCCGACTTCTGGATGATCTTGTTCCAGCGGCCAACGCCACCGGCGGCGTCACGGGTATAGTCGTCACGCAGGCGCATGTTGATCGCGGTCAGTGCGGGGACTTCTTTGCGGACCGCTTTGCCGTCCTCCAGATCCCAGACCATATAGGTGTCCGAGGTCAGCAGGTGGTCGTCGTCGATGCGGTGTTCCTGATACCGGCCCTTGATGCCCGCGTTGAACGCGTTGGCGGCGTTGGTCGATACTTCCTGGCCGAACAGATCAAGCGATAGCGTGTAGTGCAGGTTCAGCTTCTTTTGGATGGCCGGCAGGTCGATGACACCCAGATCGCGGATCTTTGCGATGTCGAAGGGATCGGTGATGCCGTTTTCCAGCATGACCTGACAGGTCCGTTCGATGGTGCGCCCGACGCCGGTTTCGCCGACGAACATGTGGTGGGCTTCTTCGGTCAACATGAACCGGCAGGTGCGCGACATCGGGTCAAAGCCTGACTGCGCAAGGCTTTCCAACTGCATCTTTCCGTCACGGTCGGTGAAATAGGTGAACATGAAGAACGACAGCCAGTCGGGGGTCTCTTCGTTGAAGGCACCCAGCATCCGCGGAGCCTCTTCCGAGCCGGACGAACGACGCAGCAGGTCGTCGGCCTCTTCGCGGCCATCGGCGCCGAAATATTTGTGCAGCAGATAGACCATGGCCCACAGGTGGCGGCCCTCTTCCACGTTCACCTGAAACAGGTTGCGCATGTCGTACAGCGACGGGGCGGTCAGCGCGAGAAAGCGCTGCTGCTCGACCGATGCCGGTTCGGTGTCGCCTTGGATCACGATCAGGCGCTTGAGCATGTTGCGGTATTCACCGGGGACCTCTTGCCACGCCGGTTTGCCGGCGTGCTCTCCGCAGGGAATACGGCGGTCTTCGACCTGCGGAGCCAGCAGGACACCCCAGCGATAATCGGGCATCTTTACATAGTCGAATTTCGCCCAGCCCTTCGGGTCCACCGACACGGCGGTGCGCAGATAGACCAAGGATTCCTGAAAGTTCTGCGGGATCAGGTCATTCCACCAGTTGATATAGCCGGGGTGCCATTTCTGGAGCGCCTTGAGCACCCTTTTGTCGGACGACAGGCCCACGTTGTTGGGAATCAGGGTGTCATAGGACACGTTGATAAGATCGAGCATGAATGCCTCACTGTATTTGGCCGCCCGACGGGCGCGGCAGTTTCGGTTCAGGACAGACGGTCAAGCCTGCCTTTGCGTTTCACGATATTCTTGTAATCCCACTGTATGTCGCGGGATTGGGACAGCCAGCCAGCCAGCGCCCCGTTGTCGATGTCATCGGCCGAGGTGTACAGAACCACCGCCGCCTTGAAGCTGCCAGAGGGGGCCAACCCTTCGGTTTCGAAGGACTGGCCGCTCCAGAACATCAGCCGCACACCGGCCTTCTGTTTGCCGTAGCCCACGATGGGGTTACCGCCCAGAAACCAGACCGGATGACCATGCCAGATGCGGCTTTCGGCATCGGGCAGTCCGGCATCAAGAGCGGGCCGCAGAGCGTCGCAGACAGCGCGGTCGGCAGGGGCCTGAGCCGCGTGGTAGTCGTCGATGCTGGTTGGCTTCGCGCTCATGCCCTTACCCCGAGTCCGGCCCTGACCTTACACCCGCTCCATCGAGTAGTCGCCCCGCAATCCGGTGCCGTAGCGCTGCAGCGCGCCATTGGACCCGACCGCGTTGGGACGAATAAAGATCCAGTTCTGCCACGCGGTCAGGCGGCCAAAGATGCGGGTCTCCATCGTTTCGGGGCCTGCAAAGCGCAGGTTGGCTTCCATGCCGGTAAGAGCATCGGGGCTGAACGACGACCGCTCTTCCAGAAAGATGCGGATTTCGTCTTCCCAGTCGATGTCGTCGTAGATGAAGGTGACCAACCCTGCCTCGGACGCCGCGTCGGCCTCCAATGCCTCGCCAATCTTGCCTTTCAACGCCGGAACCTGCTCCGGTTGACCCAGAAAACGGGTCTCGAGCCGGCTCAGACCGTTGCCCATGGGATAGGCGCCAAAGTTGCCTTCGGACAGGGTGACCGTCGCCATCGCGCGGTCGTCGTCTTCGAATTCGTCCTGCATCATAAAGGTCCGGTCGACCGCCCAGAGGAGCTCGGCCAGCACGCCCGCAAAGCAGGACCCGTGTTCGACATAGGCCACCATGGACCGAGAGGTCACATCGACCCGCTTCAGCACGCGCTTCCAGTAGTGGCGGATTTCGTTGGCGAGCCAATGGTCGGGGTTGGACAGGATCAAGGCTTCGTGAGCCAGAACGGCTTCGGGGTCGCCCTGGGTCCGGAAAGCCCACAGGCCGATGTCCATTTCGTTCAGACGCAGATGCATGATCGCGTCGTCCAGTTCCCGCGCAAGACGCAGCATGTAGGACCGGTCGCCCTCTGCCTCCAACGCCGCCGTGTCGGCGGGGGCCGCGCCATCGGGACCCTTCAGGGTGATGGTCGCCCGCCGCGACGCGCGGTCGATCGCGACGTCGACCAGCGCATAGCTGACCGAGCCGTCTTCGGCGATGGTGCGCTCGACCGGAGTCAGCGCGATGCCCTTTGCCGCGGGTTTGGACGACGCGGCCGCAAAGCTGCGCGCTCTTTCGACCACAGCGTCGTCGAATTTGGAATTCGGCACGACTTCGTCCACCAGACCCCAATCCAGAGCCCGCTTGCCGCGCACGCCTTCCTCCATCGCGCAAAAGACGTCGGCCAGATCGCGGCGGACTTTGCGTTTGTCGGTGACGCGGGTCAGGCCGCCGGTGCCGGGCAGAACCGCGAGCAGAGGCACCTCGGGCAGCGCGACGGACGACGCGCTGTCGTCGGTCAACATGATATGGTTGCAGGCCAGCGCCAGTTCGTAGCCACCACCGGCGCAAGCGCCTTTGACGGCGGCAATGTATTTCTGGCCCGAGTCCGCCTCGGCGGCTTCGTAGGTGTTTCTGGTTTCGTTCGTGAACTTACAGAAATTGACCTTGTGGCTATGTGCCGCCCCGCCCAGCATCCGGATATTCGCACCGGCGCAAAACACGCGATCCTTGCCGGACTGCATGACGAC
>JALQXR010000154.1 GCA_023263105.1 Marivivens sp.
GATCCTGCGCGGCATCTTTTCGAACGCGCTGGTGGTCGGGATCACGCTGGGCTTTGCGGTGAATGTCACCGGCTTCCCGATGCCCTACGTGCTGACCGACGCGATTGATCTGATGACCAAGGCGGCTCTGCCGGCGGCTTTGTTCGGGCTGGGCGGAGTGCTGTATCGCTACCGGCCCGAAGGCGACATGAAGACGATCCTGTTCATCACCTCTGTGTCGCTGATCCTGCATCCGGCGATTGTCTGGGGGATGGCGGGCGCGACCGGTGTCGGTACCGACGGGCTTCGGTCCGCGATTGTCACCTCGGCCATGGCGCCGGGAGTGAATGCCTATGTCTTCGCGAATATGTACGGCGCGGCAAAGCGGGTTGCGGCCTCGGCGGTGTTGCTGGGGACGCTTCTGTCGATCTTCACCGCTTGGGCTTGGCTGGCAATCCTGCCCTAACGAAAACCCGGCCACATCGGGCCGGGTTTCATTGGTTTGATCGGGTGTCTTGCGGCCCTAGTTCGGGGTGAGTCCCCGCAGCTTCTCGGACCTGCGCCGCAACATTTCAACCGTGGTCAGCAGGCCGATCGACACAAACACAAGGATGGTTGCCGCCGAAAGGATGGTGGGGCTGATCGCTTCGCGGATGCCGTTCCACATCTGGCGCGGAATGGTCTGCTGGTCAAAGCCTGCAACGAACAGAACGACCACCACTTCGTCGAACGATGTCACAAAGGCGAACAACGCGCCCGACACCACGCCCGGCAGGATCAGCGGCATCGTGACCTTGAAGAAGGCCGTCGACGGCGATGCGCCCAGCGACGAAGCCGCGCGGGTCAGCGAATGGTCAAAGCCCACCAGCGTCGCGGTCACGGTGATGATCACAAACGGAATACCCAAGGTGGCATGCGCCATGATCACGCCCGGGTACGTCGCGGACAGGCCGACCTTGGCATAGAAGAAATACAGGCCGGTCGCGGTGATGATGATCGGCACGATCATCGGCGAAATCAGGATCGCCATGATCGGGCGGCGCCAAGGCATTTGGCTCTGGCTCAGACCCAGAGCCGCAAGCGTGCCCAGAGCCGTGGCAAGGATCGTGGCGAAGAAGCCGATAATCACCGAAGACTTGGCCGCTTTGATCCACGCGGCATTGTTCCACGCGTCCGACCACCACGCTCCATCCCGCGCGGCCTGCGCGTTCTGCATGCCGTGGGTCAGGATGTTGTCGTACCAGCGCAGCGAATAGCCCTCTGGATCGAACGAGAGCATCTTCTCGGTGAAGGTGAAATAGGGCTCTGCGTTGAACGACAGCGGGATGACGATCAGGATCGGTGCGATCAGAAAGACAAAGACGAACCCGCAGAACACCCGCCAGGTGTAATAGACGGCTTTTTCGGATGCGCTTGCATAATACGGAAGAGCCATAGTCTTACCCCAGTTTCATTCTGTCGATGCCGATCATGCGGTCATAGAGCCAGTACAGCACCAGAACCGCAAAGAGCAGCAGCGCCGCAAGGGCCGAAGCCAGCGACCAGTTGTAGCTGTCGTTCATGTGGAAGGCGATCAGGTTCGAAATCAGCTGACCCGACGCACCCCCGACCAGAGCGGGCGTAATGTAGTAACCCACCGCAAGGATGAAGACGAGCAGACCGCCTGCCGCGATTCCCGGTACGGTCTGCGGGAAGTAGACGCGCCAGAACGCCGTGAACGATGTCGCACCCAGTGACCGTGCCGCACGCACATAGGACGGCGGGATCGGACGCATCACAGAGTAAAGCGGCAGGATCATGAAGGGCAGCAGGATATGCGTCATCGCAATGACCGTGCCGGCCTGATTATAGATCATCGACAACCGGCCATCTTCGCCGATCACGCCGACAGAGACGAGCAACGAGTTGATGACGCCCTCTCTTTGCAGCAGCGCGATCCACGCCGTCGTTCGCACCAGCAGCGACGTCCAGAACGGCAGAAGCACAAGGATCATCAGCAGATTAGAGGTCCGCATCGGCAGGACCGCCAAAAGATGCGCCACCGGAAAGCCCAGAATAAAGGTGGTCAGCATGATCAGAGCCGACAGCACAAAGGTGCGGATGAACAGCTTGACGTAGATCTGCCTGTCTTCCGGAGCGGCGATGATATTGCCCTCTGCGTCGCGGGTCATGTCCAGCGCGGCAAGGTAGAAGTTGATCGTAAAGCCGGTCGACGCGCCCCGCATCACCTGCCAGAGCATCGGATCGCCCCACTTTTCGTCCTTGTCCAGCATGGCCTCCATAAAGGGGGCTTCCATGCGGTCGGCAGAACGGGCAGCCGAGGTAAACAGCGACCGCGATCCAGAGAGTTCATAGTTGATCCGCGTTCCGGCATCTGCGGCGGTGCGGTTCTTTTTCATCTCGACCAAGTCGGCGACGAGCGCGGCATAGGCGGCTTCGTCCGGTTCGGCATCGGGGTTCTGGGCGAACCACTCGACCATATTGGGAGCGGCGCGCGAGAATGAGGGGTCGTTCACCGACTGTGCCAGAAGTTGGAAAATCGGCACCACGAAGGTGATCACAACAAAGAGCAAAAGCGGCGCAACAAGCAGAAAGGCGCGGCGTCGGCTACGGGCCTGTGCCCGCGCGAGCGCGACCTTGAGCGGCTTGCCGTCTGCCGTCTTTAGGGGACCGGCGGTTTCGGCGCTTGCCGTGTTCGGAGCGATGGAGTGGCTATCGGACAAGGAACGTCTCCAGCAGGTCTAAGGAGTGTCGGGATGGCGGCGAACCGCCATCCCGTAGATCGATCGGCGGGGGCTATCAGCCAGCCAGCCAAGCGTTGAACATTTCTTCCAGTTCGGTGCCACGGTCGGCCCAGAACTCGAAGTCGTTGACCAGCGCGTTGCCAAGGTTGTCGGCAGCGGTGGGCATGTGCGGGCCCATCTCGGTCTTGCCGTCCTGATACAGGCCGACCAGCGGACCGGACGACAGACGTGCCGGGCCGTAAGAGATGTACATAGCCTGATCGGCAAGCGGCTGGCTGCCGGTTGCGAAGGCGACGTATTCCATTGCCAGCGCGACGTCGGGGTTGCCGCGCGGGATGACGAACATGTCAAAGTCCATGATCTGGCCGTCCCAGACGATCTGGAAGGGTTTGCCTTCGCCGACCGCTGCGTTGAAGATACGGCCGTTATAGGCGGTCGACATCACGACTTCGCCGTCAGCCAGCAGCTGCGGCGGCTGGGCGCCGGCTTCCCACCAGACAACGCTGCCTTTGATGGTGTCGAGCTTGGCGAATGCGCGTGCAACGCCTTCGTCGGTTGCCAGCAGGTCGTAGACTTCGGCAGCCGGAACACCGTCAGCCATCAGAGCCAGTTCGAGGTTCGCCTTGGCGCCCTTACGCAGGCCACGCTGGCCCGGGAAAGCGTCGAGATCGAAGAAGTCGGCAGCGGTGGTCGGGCCACCGTTCGGGAACTTCGTGGTGTCATAGGCGTAAACCGTCGACCACACGATGTTCGGAACCGCACATTCAGAGACGAGCGAACCGGCGACAAAGTCGTCAAGAGCGGGAACGCCATCGACACCGTCCGGCAGAGCCGAATGGTCGATAACTTCCAGCAGGCCTTCGTCGCAAAGACGGACAGCGTCGGACAGTTCGATGTCGAACACGTCGGCCGAGTAGTCACCGGCTTCGACCATTGCTTTGATCGGGGTGGCCGGGTTGTCGGCGTCGACCATGTTGACGGTCACACCGTTCGCAGCTGCGAAGGGCTTGTTGTAGGCTTCAACCTGGCTGACGCCATAAGCACCACCCCAGGACATCACGGTCAGTTCCTGTGCCGAAGCAGCAAGGCCCATAGATGCCAGCGCGGTGGTGAGGATAAGAGTCTTCTTCATGTATTCTCTCCCATAGTTTCAAGGTCATTTTTCACCCGCGGGACCCTTGTTCCCCCGCGGGTATTTCATCACAGCGGGTCGAGGGCGCGGGCGTCCCGCGGCGACCAGCCGATGGTGATCTTTTCGCCCGCCGAAAGGCGGGTCTGTCCGCTTGCGTTGCGGCTCTTCATGATGAAATTGTCGGATCCGGCGACCCGCAGACGGGTGCGGAAACTATCGCCCATGTAGATCGACTCAAGCACCTGAGCCTCGATCGTATGCGCCCCCTCGGGGATCAGGTCGGGCTTGAACTCGACGCGTTCGGGGCGGATCGATACCAGAGTCTTGGACCCTACGCCGTCGACGTTGACGGGCGTCGCGTCGATCAACTCGCCCGAGTCCAGCCGCACGAGCGCGCGGCCGTCCTTGATCTCTTCGACCTTGCCGGGGAGCTTGTTGTTTTCGCCGATGAACTGGGCGACGAAGCTGTTGACGGGCGCTTCGTACAAGGCATCGGGCGGGGCCAGCTGCTGGATCACGCCATCGTTGAACACGGCGACGCGGTCGGACATGGTCAGCGCCTCGGTCTGGTCGTGGGTCACATAGACGGTGGTGATGCCCAGATCATGCGCAAGGCGGGTGATTTCGAACTGCATATGTTCGCGGAGCTGCTTGTCCAGCGCGCCAAGCGGTTCGTCCATCAGCACCAGTTCAGGTTCAAACACCAGCGCGCGGGCCAGAGCGACACGCTGCTGCTGTCCACCGGAAAGCTGGGCGGGACGGCGGCTGCCGAAGGTGCCCATCTGCACCATGTCCAGCGCGCGCTTTACCTTTGCTTCGCGGTCGGACTTGCCGATATTGCGGACTTCCAGCGGGAAGGCGAGGTTTTCGGCAACCGACATATGCGGAAACAGCGCGTAGTTCTGGAACACCATGCCGATTCCACGCTTGTGCGGCGGGATGTCGTTGATCGACTTGCCGTTCAGGCGGATCGCACCATGGGTGGCGGTTTCAAAGCCGGCAAGCATCATCAGGCAAGTCGTCTTGCCCGACCCTGACGGCCCGAGCATGGTCAGAAATTCGCCCTTTGGCATGCTCAGGTTGAGGTCTTTCACAACCAGAGTTTCGCCATCGTAGCTTTTCTGGACGCGCTCGAATTCTACGAACGCAGCGTCGTTACCCGCTTTCGCCACACTGTGTCTCCCATGGTCTGCGGCGGCTGTTTGCCGCTCATCTTGTCCTCCAACTAAAACAAGGAGGGCCGCAGTATGCAAGAAGTTCCCATCGCCTTATCCACTATGGCACCAAATCTGGACCTTTGCGGCGCATTCGGCCCCAAATGCGACAGTGCGCCGGTCCTATGCGACCTCAGGTTGACCTAACCTTAGGTCAATCGGCGCTCAGACTCAGGGTAAACGCAGCGTTCGGCGTCAGGCTTTCATACAGGATGTCAAAGGGGGGAGTGGTGCCGGCAGAGGGACTCGAACCCCCGACCCACTGATTACAAATCAGTTGCTCTACCAGCTGAGCTATACCGGCACGCGGATGCGTTTACGCGGGCAGGACTGGCGTTGCAAGTCCTAGTCGCAGGCCTAGCGATTGGCCCGCGCCAAAAGCCCGACCGCGACCAACCCGACCCCGACAATCATCAGCGCGGCGGTCGAGGCCTGAACAATGTTTTCAAGGCTGGCCTTTTCGTGCACCCGCGTGGCGAGCGTATAGTAATTAAAGGGCCGCAGCAGGAGCGT
>JALQXR010000155.1:0-4008 GCA_023263105.1 Marivivens sp.
GCCAAGGGCTCGTGGACCAGAAGGTCGCTCAGGTTCACCAGCTTGCCCACCGCGCGGCGACGGGCCAGCACGCCGTTGTTCACCGTTGCAATGCCGGCGCTGTCATAGCCCCGATATTCCAACCGCTTGAGCGCCTCTACGAGCAGGGGGGCCACTTCGTGACTGCCCAGAACGCCAACAATGCCGCACATGAAAATACTCCTGAAAAATCAGTTCTTTGCTGCCTTGCGGGCGCGCAGTTTATCCATCAAGCGTTTGCCCAGACCGGTTTTGTTCACCTGATCGGCCCGTGCAATCGCCATGTCGCCCGCCGGCACGTCCCGCACGATCACCGCGCCGCTGGCGGTCATCGCGTCATCCCCGACCGAGACCGGAGCCACCAACATGGTGTTCGAGCCGATAAAGACGCGTTTGCCGATTGTGGTGCGGTGTTTGAACACCCCGTCATAATTGCAGGTGATGGTGCCCGCGCCGATATTCGATTTCTCGCCCACGCTGGCGTCGCCGATATAGGACAGGTGGTTGACCTTTGCGCCTTCGTCAATCAGCGCGTTCTTGATTTCGACAAAGTTCCCGACGTGGACGTCTTCGGCCAGTTCCGCTCCGGGGCGGAGGCGGGCAAAGGGGCCGACCGTGGCCCCGCGCGAGACGTGGCAGCCCTCGAGATGCGAAAACGACCGGATGCGCGCGCCGGATTCGATGGTGACGCCGGTGCCGAAGACGACGTTGGGTTCCACGACCGTGTCGCGCCCGATCACCGTATCATGGGCAAAGTGCACGGTGTCCGGAGCGATCAGCGTAACGCCGCACTCCATCGCCTCGGCCCGCATTGCGGATTGCAGCGCGGCTTCGGCGGCGGACAGATCGGCGCGGCTGTTGACGCCCATGGTTTCGGACTCTTGGCAGGTGACGGCGGTGGCGGACAGGCCGCGATCAACCGCAAGGCCCACGATATCCGTCAGATAGTATTCGCCCGCCGCATTGTCGTTTCCGACCGCCGAGATCAGGTCGAACAGCACCTCTCGGTCCGCGCATATAACGCCCGAATTACACAGTGTTATGGCGCGTTCTTCAGGTGTTGCGTCCTTGAATTCGACGATCTTTTCCAGCCGGTCGCCTGACAGGACCAGCCGCCCGTAGCGCGCGGGGTCGCGGGCTTCGAACCCCAGCACGACCACGGCGTTCTTTGTCCGGGCGTCGATCATCGACTCGATGGTTTCGCTGCGGATGAAGGGGGTGTCGCCGTAGAGAACGACCACGTCGCCCGCGAAATCCGCAAGCGCGGCGCGGGCTTGGTCGACCGCGTGGGCGGTGCCGTTACGGTCGACCTGTTCGACCACATGAACGTCGGGGTCCCAGTCACGGGCGGCCTTTGCGACATCTTCGCCGCCATGCCCCACGACCACCACTGTCCGTTCCGCGCCGATGCTGGCGCCGGACTTTAGCGCGTGCACCAAAAGCGGCGCACCACCAAGCTGGTGCAGGACCTTGGGGAGTTCGGAATTCATACGGGTGCCCTGACCCGCGGCCAGAACGATCAAAGCTGTCGGCATGCTGTCCCACCGTTGTTTGTCGGCTTCCTTCTATCGCAGCAGGTGTTCGCCGCAAGCGTTATGGGGTTCACAACTGTTTACCATACGTTACACCCTGCCACGAGGAGGGCGGCGATGCGCACTGTAATTTTCGATCTGGACGGGACGCTGGCGGACACCAGCCTTGACCTGATGGCTGCCGCGAACGGCTGTTTTCGCGATCTGGGGTTGGGGGATGTGTTGCAGCATCCGCGCGACGCCGGAACCGCCATGCGGGGCGGGCGGGCGATGCTGGGATTGGGCTTTTCGCGCACCGGCACCCACGGGCCCGACGAAATCGACCGCCAGTATCCCAAGCTGTTGCGGCGCTATTCGGAGGCGCTGTCCCTCCATTCGTTCCTGTTCGATGGTGTGGTGGAAACGCTGCAGGGTCTCCGGTCGCAGGGGTATCGCCTGGGCGTCTGCACCAACAAGCCAGAGGCTCTGGCAGAGCGCCTGCTGCGCGACCTTGACGCGCTTCACCTGTTCGATGCCTTGGTCGGGGCCGACACGCTTCCTGTTCGCAAACCCGACCCCGCACCGCTGATCGAGGCCGTCCGCCGCGCCGGTGGCGCGCTTGAAACGTCGGTCCTGATCGGAGACACGGTGACAGACAGGGAAACCAGTCGCGCCGCCGGAGTGCCGTCGGTTCTGGTGACCTTCGGACCCTCTGGGCAGGGGGTGCACGACCTGTTGCCAGAGGCCACTTTTGACCGTTACGCCGACCTGCCGCCTGTCCTGGCCCGCCTGATCGGGTGACGCTATCCCAAGGTGAGATTGACGAAGCCGTCTCGGAGGCGCCAGATACGGGCCATGACCGAGAAATTCACCGGATCCTTTACCCAGCAGGAACCGATTCCCGACGACGGGATCGAGGCCGCGATTGCCGTCATGCGCCACGGGCGGCTGCACCGCTACAACACCGCCGCCGGTGAAATCGCGGAAACCGCGCGTCTGGAAGAGGAGTTCGCCGCATGGGCAGGCGTGCCCTATGCATTGGCAGTGGCATCGGGAGGCTATGCGCTGGGAACCGCACTGCGCGCTGTCGGGGTAAAGCCCGGCGACAAGGTGCTGACCAATGCCTTTACGCTTGCGCCGGTTCCGGGTGCGATCGCGGGTGTCGGGGCGGTGCCGGTCTATGTGGGCGTGACCGAAGGCTTGGTGATCGACCTGACCGATTTGGCCGACAAAGCCGGTCAGGCGCGCGTCCTGCTGCTAAGCCACATGCGCGGCCACATCTGCGACATGGATCGCCTGATGCGGATATGCGACGACGCAGGCATCACGGTGATCGAGGATTGCGCCCATACGATGGGGGCCACGTGGCGCGGACAAAAGTCCGGCACCTGGGGTGCGGTGGGCTGCTTTTCGACCCAGACCTACAAACACATGAACTCGGGCGAGGGCGGGCTTTTGATTGCGCGCGATCCGCAGATCATGGCCCGCGCGATCATGCTGTCGGGCAGCTATATGCTGTTCGAACGACACCGCGCCGCGCCACCGCCCGAAGCCTTTGCAACGGTCAAATATGAAACGCCCAATATCTCGGGGCGGATGGACAACCTGCGCGCCGCGATCCTGCGGCCGCAACTGCGCGATCTGGACCGCCAATGCGCCCGCTGGAACGACCTGTATCGCGTGGTCGAAGAGGGGCTGACAGGCACCGGCGGCCTGACCGTCGTGCGCCGCCCGCCGGACGAAGGCTATGTCGCCTCCAGCTTTCAGTTCCTGCTGCTAGACTGGGACGAAGCCAAAGTCCGCGCCGTCCTGTCACGCTGCGCCGCCCGCGGGGTAGAGCTGAAGTGGTTCGGCGCCGCCGAGCCGGTGGGCTTTACGTCGCGCTACGACAGTTGGCGCTACGCGGCCCATCCGCCACTGCCCGCAAGCGACCGGATTCTTGCCGGTCTGATCGACATGCGTCTGCCGCTGACGTTCTCCGACTCTGACTGCGCCCAGATCGCCCGAATTATCCGCGCCGAGGTCTCTGCCGTCTGGCAGTCCGAAGTTGGCTCGGACAGTCCGGCCCCGACCATGGGAGATTGACCCGCAGAACGGATTCGGCTATTTATTGAACAATCGTTCAATAACGGAGTCCCCGATATGTTCACTGCCTCCATGCGTTTCGATCTGGGTGAAGAGGTCAACGCGCTGCGCGATATGGTTCATTCCTGGGCTCAGGACCGGATCAAACCGATTGCCGCCGACGTCGACCGCACCAACCTGTTTCCGGCCGACCTTTGGGCAGAGATGGGCGACCTGGGGCTGCTTGGCGTGACCGTTCCCGAAGACTTTGGCGGCGTGGACATGGGGTATCTGGCCCACACTGTCGCGGTCGAGGAAATCGCGCGGGCCTCGGCTTCTGTGTCCTTGTCCTATGGCGCCCATTCGAACCTCTGCGTCAACCAGATCAACCTGAACGGATCGCCCGCGCAAAAGG
>JALQXR010000155.1:4018-5549 GCA_023263105.1 Marivivens sp.
AAATACCTGCCGGGTCTGGTGTCGGGCCAACATGTCGGTGCGCTGGCCATGTCCGAAGCGGGGGCAGGGTCCGACGTGGTGTCGATGCGCCTGCGGGCCGAACGCCGCAATGACCACTATCGCCTGAACGGGACCAAATACTGGATCACCAACGGGCCGGACGCGGATACTTTGGTCGTTTACGCCAAGACCGATCCCGAAGCGGGTCCCAAAGGCATCACCGCCTTCCTGATCGAAAAATCGATGAAGGGTTTTTCGACCAGCCAGCATTTCGACAAACTCGGGATGCGGGGCTCGAACACGGCCGAGCTGGTGTTCGAAGACGTCGAGGTTCCGTTCGACAACGTGCTGGGCGAAGAGGGCAAAGGCGTGCGGGTCCTGATGTCCGGTCTGGACTATGAACGCGTCGTTCTGGCGGGCATCGGGCTTGGCATCATGGCCGCCTGTCTGGACGAGGTCATGCCCTATATCTCGACCCGCAAACAGTTCGGCCAGCCGGTCGGGAATTTCCAGCTGATGCAGGGTAAGATCGCGGATATGTACACCGCGCTGAACTCTGCCCGCGCCTATGTCTACGAAGTCGCGCGGTCCTGCGATCGGGGCACCGTGACCCGTCAGGACGCGGCGGCCTGCTGCCTGTATGCCAGCGAACAGGCGATGGTGCAGGCGCATCAGGCGGTGCAGGCGATGGGCGGGGCCGGTTTCATGAACGACAGCGCCGTGAGCCGCCTGTTCCGCGATGCGAAACTGATGGAAATCGGCGCCGGCACCAGCGAAATCCGCCGGATGCTGGTGGGTCGTGAACTGATGGGGGCCATGGCGTGAAGCTGACTTCGACCTTTCGGCCTGACGATCAGGCAAAAACATGGCGTGACAACCACTTGGCGGCCATTGCTCAGGCGGCTGACGCGGCCTCGGCAGCGGCGCTAGGCGGGGGCGACAAGGCCCGCGCGCGCCACACGTCGCGCGGCAAGATGCTGCCCCGCGACCGCGTTGCGGCACTTCTTGATCCGGGCAGCCCGTTTCTAGAGGTCGGCGCGACCGCGGCACATGGGCTTTACGGCGGCGACGCCCCTGCGGCGGGTGTGATCGCGGGGATCGGGCGGGTCATGGGCCAAGAGGTCATGGTGGTCTGCAACGACGCCACGGTCAAAGGCGGCACCTATTATCCGATGACGGTGAAAAAGCACCTGCGGGCGCAGGAAATCGCCGCGCAATGCGGTCTGCCCAGCGTCTATCTGGTCGACTCGGGCGGGGCGAACCTGCCCAATCAGGACGAGGTCTTTCCCGACCGCGACCACTTTGGCCGTATCTTCTACAATCAGGCCAATATGTCCGCCGCGGGCCTGCCGCAGATCGCGGTGGTTCACGTTGCAACGATCATACCCTTCGTCTCGTCCGCTGTCCCCACGCGCTACTGTTGCCGCATGAAGTTGGGCATCGTCGTCGAGGGGCAGATGGGCCTCACCTACGCGCAGCAGCGTGCCATTGCCACGCGAGCCGAGGCGCTCGGTTTCGACGCCTTCTATCG
>JALQXR010000156.1:0-2858 GCA_023263105.1 Marivivens sp.
GACACCACCATCATGTTGCGCATGTCCCGCGTGCGGGTCGCCCCGATAAAGATCCCGTCCAGCATCCACGCCACCACCCCAAGCACCGGCGCGGCGACCATATAGGGCAGGTAGTCAGCCGCCACGGCCCGCACGTCGGGGGCAGTCGTCATCAGGTTGACCAGCGCGCCGCCGCCAACCGCGAACCCCAGCGCGAGCCCTGCACAGATGACCCCGCCCCAAAGGCTGGACAGAACCGCTCCGCGCCGGAGCCCTGCCCGATCGCGGCGGCCCATCGCCTGCCCCACCAAGGTTTCGGCGGCAAAGGCAAACCCGTCCAGCGCATAGGCCGTGATGTGCAGGAACTGCAAAAGCACCTGATTGGCGGCAAGTTGCACGTCGCCGAAATCCGCGCCCCAGAACAGAAAGCTTACAAAGATCGCCTCTAGCATCAGCGACCGCAACAGGATGTTGCCATTCACTCCAAGCATCTGCCGCCAGCGCGCCGCGGCAAAGACCACCGCACGATCACGCCACGCGCGTCCGGAAAAGGTGTGCCGGCATAGCCAAAGTCCAAGCGCAAGGCCGCTCCATTCGGCAAGGAAGGTCGCGATGGCGACACCTTCGACGCCCCAGTCCAGCCCCAGCACGAACCACAGATCCAAGAGGATATTGACGCCGTTCATCCAGACCTGAATGACCAGAACGCCGCGCGTCCGTTCCTGCGCGATCAGCCAGCCGTTCACCCCGTAAAGCGCGATCGCTGCGGGTGCGGACCAGACGCGGATCGCCATATAGTCGCGCGCCAGAGTTTCGACCTCGGCGCTGGCAGGCGATACCCAGAACGCGGCGGCAAAGACCGGGATCTGCAGCAGGATCAGCGACAGCCCCCCCAGCCCTCCGATGATCAGCGCCCGCGTCAACAGCGCCGCGACCTCTGCCTGTTCGCCCGCGCCATGCGCCTGAGCGGTCAGACCCGTCGTGCCCATCCGCAGAAAACCGAACACCCAATAGATTGCGGTCAACACAATCGCGCCGATCCCGACCGCACCGATTGGCACCGCTTCGCCCATCTGGCCGACCACGCCGGTATCGACCGCCCCAAGGATCGGAACCGTCGCATTGGACAAAACGATCGGCAGGGCGATGGTCAGGACCCGCCGGTGCCCCAAAGGTTCACTCATCGCGGTTCGGCATCAGGAAATGGCCGGTGGCTTGGGCAAACAGTCGGCTGCGGTTGTCTTGCCAGCCTTCGACATGGACCGAGGCATACCGGCGCCCCGACCGGTTCACACGTGCCCGCGCATAGGCGTCGCGCGGCAGGCCGGACCGCAGGTAGTCGACGGTAAAGTCGATCGTCTTCGGCAGCCGCAAACTCCGCGCTGCTTCCGAGGCATCGGTCAGTTTGCCGGTCTCCATGTCTTCCCACAGCAGCGCCCAGCTGAGTTCGATAATCGCGGTGACCTCTAGAAAGGCCGCGGTCACCCCGCCATGCAGCGCGGGCAACATCGGATTGCCGACCAGTTTGTCCTGAAACGGCAGGATCGCGGTCAGTTCGTCGCCGCGACGGTCGAAGTCGATCCCCAGATAGCCGATGTACGGCACGCTTTTGGTCAAAGAGGCCAGCGCGGCGTCACGGCGTTGCTTTACGACCTGCACCGGTTCCGGTCTGCGGCTCATTTGCGGTTTCCTTTCAGGTGTTCGACCGTAAAGGCGCCGGTGGCCGTGGCGACGGGCCTGCCGATATCCTCGTCCGTGGCGGTCGCGCGGACAAAGGCGACCGAGCGGGTCACATGATAACATTCGGCATGCGCGCGGATCGACTGGCCGGGGGTCGCGGGGCGCATGTATTCGATCCGCAGATCCAGCGTCGCGGTCCCAAGCGCCGCCGCAGGATGCGCCAGCACCGCAGCCCCGCAGCACGTGTCCATCAAAGCCGAGACGGCCCCGCCGTGGATCACCCCCGTTTCGGGGTCACCGATCAGCCGCTCGTCATAGGGCATCTCGATTTCGGCGGTGCCGACGCCCATGCCGACCATCCGCATCCCCAGATCGGCGGCATGCGGCAGCGCCGCGATGAATTGCCGTGTCAGCATTTCCCGCTTTTCGGCCATTTTGTCGGTCATGACGGGGCTCCTGTTCGATTACGGGTCGTAACTTGTCACTTGCCGCCAGAGGTGCAAGTGCTATATCTGCTTTTGCAAATCATTCTTAACTGGAAACCCCATGTCCTTCGCCCAAGTCAGTTCTGCACAGTCCGACGATGTCGCCAAGCAACTTGGCCCCCATCGTCCGCGGCGCGTCTTTGTCGCCTTGGTCCTGATAGTCCTGCTGGTCTTTCCCGGAGATCTGGGTGCGTTGACGCGCGAACTGGTGACGGACGCCTATGTGCAGGTGGCGGCGTTTGTCGCGGCGACACTGTTGATCTTTTACGGCGCGGAAAAACTGTTCCGGTTTGACATCGGCACGGCGCTGAGCCGGTCCAAAGGCTGGCAAGTGCCCATCGCCGCGCTGTTGGGCGCGACCCCCGGGTGCGGCGGAGCGGTCGTGGTGGTCGCCGCCTATTCGTCGGGCAACGTGGGATTTGGCGCGGTCGTGGCGACGCTGACCGCAACGATGGGTGACGCGGCCTTTTTGTTGATCGCGACCCGCCCCGACGCGGCGGCGGTGATCCTGCCCCTGTCTTTCGGCGTCGGCATCCTGTCGGGCTGGGTCGTGGACTGGTTCAACGCCGACCGCTTTGTTATCGACAGCGCCCAGTCCTGCGAACTGGCCCATCCGATCGGCAAACTGCGCTGGCGCGACATGGCCTATGCGGCCGCCGCCGCTCCGGGCCTGTTTTTGGGTGTGAACCAGCTGATGGGCGTCGATCTGACCGA
>JALQXR010000156.1:2868-5514 GCA_023263105.1 Marivivens sp.
GGCGATTTCGCTCTTTATCTGGACCAGTTCGTCGGTCAAGGCGATGACCAACGCCTCGGATCACCCGCTGACCCGCATGGCCGAGGAAACCTCGTTCATCTCGATCTGGGTGATCGGCGCCTATCTGGCCTATGATTATGTCGTGGCCTATGCGGGGCTGGACCTGCGGACCCTGTTCAATTCGGTCGCGCCGTTCCTGCCGCTGGCGGGCGTTCTGGTCGGTCTGGTTCCGGGCTGCGGGCCGCAGGTGCTGGTGACGACGCTGTATGTGAACGGGTTGATCCCCTTCTCTGCCCAGATTTCGAACGCGATATCGAATGACGGCGACGCGCTGTTTCCCGCCATCGCGCTGAATCCGAAGGCGGCGTTCTGGGCCACGATCTATTCCACCATCCCTGCCCTGATCGTCGGCTACGGCTTCTATTTCCTTGCGCCGAACTTCATGAACTAGCCCCGCGCCTGTGCCATTGACGGTTGCCCATCTGCCATGCAGCCGATACTTTCCGCACAGGGAGCAGGAGGACCAAGAGGCATGCCGGATCAGCGGATATCGTTCAAGGAGATGTGCACGCGTTTCGACGTGACGCCACGGACGCTTCGCTATTACGAATACATCGAACTGCTGTCTCCGCTGAAAGAGGGCCGGTCGCGGTACTATGGCCCGCGAGAGGTCGCGCGGATGACGCTGATCCTGCGCGGCCGTAAATTCGGCTTTAGTCTGGAAGACATCCGCCAGTGGCTCTTGATGTATGAAAAGGACGGCACCAAGGCGCAGATGGGCCGCTGGGTCGACCTTGCCAACCGGCAGCTAAAGGAACTGGACGACCAGAAGGCGCAGATCGAAGCAACCATCGCAGAGCTTCGGAAAATGCGCGATGACGTCGCAAAAGATCTGAGCTGACCGCATTTGCCGCACAAAATGCAAAGCCCCAGCTCCTTTCCCGCAACAAAATTACGAAAATGATGAAATCGGCGACATTTTTATCGCCCAGCCGTGTTGACGCCACTTGCTGCACGTGCATAAGGTCCGTCCACACGAATAAAGGGAGCCAGACGCGATGACCTCGCTAGGCGTAGAAGTAGGAAAAGGGTGCATGGGCCGGTAACGGTAGAGCCAGATGGCCTCTCATGCGCCCCCGGAAACACCCCCGGGGGCTTTTTCATGTCTCAGGACGATTGATGGATAGGAAGCAGAAATGTCACGTCAGATGACCGGTGCAAAAATGGTGGTTCAGGCGCTCAAGGATCAGGGCGTCGATACGGTGTTCGGATACCCCGGCGGCGCGGTGCTGCCGATCTATGACGAATTGTTCCAGCAAAACGACATCCACCATATCCTTGTCCGCCACGAACAGGGCGCGGTGCACGCCGCCGAAGGCTATGCCCGTTCGACCGGCAAGCCCGGCGTGGCGCTGGTGACCTCTGGTCCGGGGGCGACCAATGCCGTGACCGGCCTGACCGACGCGCTGATGGACTCGATCCCGATCATCGTGCTGACCGGACAGGTGCCGACTTTCATGATCGGGTCCGACGCCTTTCAGGAGGCAGACACCGTCGGCATCACGCGCCCCTGCACAAAGCACAACTGGCTGGTCAAGGACACCGACAGCCTGTCGGCCCGCATCCACGAAGCCTTTCACGTCGCGACCTCGGGCCGTCCGGGTCCGGTGCTGATCGACATCCCGAAAGACGTCCAGTTCGCCACCGGCACCTATACCGAAAAGAAGGCGCTCAAGAGCCATTACAAACCCCAGATCAAAGGCGACATCGCCGCCATCACCGATCTGGTGAAACTGATCGAAAAGGCCAAGCGCCCGATCTTTTACACCGGCGGAGGCGTGATCAACTCTGGTCCCGCGGCCAGCCAGCTTTTGCGGGAACTGGTCGAAGCCACCGGCTTCCCGATCACATCGACGCTCATGGGTCTGGGCGCCTATCCCGCCAGCGGCGACAAATGGGTCGGCATGTTGGGGATGCACGGGCTTTACGAAGCCAATATGGCGATGCACGACTGCGATCTGATGATCAACATCGGCGCCCGCTTCGACGACCGCATCACCGGCAAGATCGACGCCTTCAGCCCGAAATCGAAAAAGGCGCATATCGATATCGACGCCTCGTCGATCAACAAGGTGATCCGCGTCGACGTTCCGATCCTTGGGGATGTCGGCCATGTTCTGGAAGATCTCTTGAAGGTCTGGAAATCCCGCGGCCGCGTCACCGAGCGTGAGGGGCTGGCGAAATGGTGGAAACAGATCGACGAATGGCGGGCCGTAAAGTGCCTGACCTACAAACCGTCCAAAACCGTCATCAAGCCGCAGTATGCTCTTGAACGGCTCGAGGCGCTGACCAAAGGCATGGACCGTTACGTCTGCACCGAAGTCGGCCAGCACCAGATGTGGGCGGCGCAGTTCCTCGGGTTCGAAGATCCCAACCGCTGGATGACCTCGGGTGGTCTGGGCACCATGGGCTACGGCTTTCCGGCGTCCATCGGCGTGCAGATGGCCCACCCCGACGCTCTGGTGATCAACGTCGCGGGCGAAGCGTCTTGGCTGATGAACATGCAGGAAATGGGCACCGCGACGCAGTATCGCCTGCCCGTGAAGCAGTTCATCCTGAACAACGAACGCCTTGGCATGGTGCGCC
>JALQXR010000157.1 GCA_023263105.1 Marivivens sp.
GTTTCCGACTGGCGTTCGGTTCCCAAGGGCGGCGACCTGAAGCCCGAAATCATTGTGGTCGGCGCCGATGGCGAACCGGTCCGCAAGGATGACGGCAACCCGGTCACCTATCCGATGTCTGTGGATGCGATTCTCTCGGTCGAAGACGGCCAGGACATTGCAGCCGGTGACGTTGTCGCGCGTATCCCGCGCGAAGGCGCCAAGACGAAGGACATTACCGGTGGTCTGCCGCGTGTGGCCGAACTGTTCGAAGCCCGTCGCCCGAAAGACCACGCGATCATCGCCGAAATCGATGGTTATGTGCGCTTCGGCAAGGACTACAAGAACAAGCGCCGTATCGCGATCGAGCCTGCGGACGACACCATGGATCGCAAGGAATACATGATCCCCAAGGGCAAGCACATTCCCGTACAGGAAGGTGACTACGTCCAGAAGGGTGACTACATCATGGACGGCAACCCCGCCCCCCATGACATCCTTGCCATTATGGGCGTCGAAGCTCTGGCCGAATACATGATCGACGAAGTGCAGGACGTTTATCGCCTTCAGGGTGTTAAGATTAACGACAAGCACATCGAAGTCATCGTTCGCCAGATGCTGCAAAAGTGGGAAGTCCAGGATTCGGGCGACACCACGCTGCTCAAGGGCGAGACCGTCGATAAGTCGGAGTTCGACGAAGCCAACGAAAAGGCACTGTCCCGTGGCGGACGTGCGGCTCAGGGCGAGCCGATCCTTCTGGGGATCACCAAAGCATCGCTCCAGACCCGCTCGTTCATCTCGGCGGCATCTTTCCAGGAAACCACCCGCGTGCTTACCGAAGCTTCGGTTCAGGGCAAGCGCGACAAACTGGTCGGCCTGAAAGAGAACGTCATCGTTGGCCGTCTGATCCCCGCAGGGACCGGCGGTGCCACCAGCCGCGTGCGTCTGGAAGCCCAGAAGCGCGACAGCAAGGTGCTGGATGACCGTCGCCAAGAGGCAGAGGCAGCCGCCGCTCTGGCCGCGCCGATCATCGACGAAAGCGATGCCTTCGTCGTCGAAACGCCCGAGAGCCGCGAGGAATAAGCCCCTCGGACAAAATCGAAACCCCCGGGTCAGGAAACTGCCTCGGGGGTTTTCTTTTGGGGCCGAAGGAATTCTCTGGCGCGGGCGTCAGCCGCCTGTTAATGGCGCGAAATGTCCAAACTTTCCGATAATATGCGCGGTGCGCTCCTTATGATGCTGTCGATGACCGCCTTTACGGTCAACGACATGCTGATGAAGCTGACGTCCGATGAAGTGTCCTTTTATCAGGCGATCTTTCTGCGCGGGTGCATGATCACCGCGGGTCTGGTCCTGTTCGGGCTGTTCACCCGCAGGCTCAGCTTTGCCGTCGATCGCCGTGACTGGGCGCTGATCGCGCTGCGAAGTCTGGCCGAAGTCATTTCGACATGGTGGTTCCTTTGGGCGCTCTACCAGATCCCGATCGCGAACCTCTCTGCAATCATGCAATCGATTCCGTTGACCGTGACGCTGGCCGCCATGCTGTTCTTTAAGGAACAGGTCGGCTGGAAACGGATGTCGGCCATCGCGGTGGGTCTGATCGGGGTCATCCTGATCATCCAGCCCGGAACCGATGGCTTCACGATCTATTCCCTGCTCGGGGTTGCGTCGGTGCTGGGCGTGACCGTCCGCGATCTGGCCGCACGAAGGATTTCCAGAGCCGTGCCGTCGATCATGGTGGCGATTGCCGCGGCGATTGCCGTGACCCTGTGGTCGGGGGCCTTTAGCTTGGGCGAGGTCTGGCAGCCAATGACCTTTGCCGCGATGTTGAAGCTGACCTTTGCGGCGCTTTTTCTGATGGTCGGATACATTGCGGCGGTCTCGGCGATGCGGGTGGGCGAAATCGGGTTTGTCGCGCCGTTCCGCTACGCCAGCCTGCTGGTGGCGCTGATTCTGGGGCTGGTGGTGTTCGGCGACTGGCCGGACGCGCTGACCCTGATCGGGGCAGGGATCGTCGTCGCGACGGGGCTCTTTACCCTATATCGCGAACGGATTGTGCGGCGGCGTGCCGCGCGCGCAGCTTCCCGCCTGTAGGGCTGTTGACACCCCATCCGACTCCCCCTATACGCCGCCCATCCGGGTTTGGGGGAGTCCCATGCCCGATATCAGAGTCGTCGTGGTCACGATCCGGGCTATTGCTGCCTTGATCCTCTGAGAACCCACCGCACCGATCCTCCGGTAAGGGATCGACTGCGGGTTTTTTGTGCTTTGCGGACGCGCGGGGCACGCCAATTAAACCGCGGACCTACGGGGCCGCTACACTAGTGTAGGATAGGGAACAAAGCCCAATGCCAACGATCCAGCAGCTGATCCGCAAGCCGCGTCAGCCCAAAGTCACCCGCTCGAAGTCGCAGCACCTGGAAGGGTGCCCGCAGAAGCGCGGTGTTTGCACCCGCGTTTACACCACCACCCCGAAGAAGCCGAACTCGGCTATGCGTAAGGTTGCCAAGGTTCGCCTGACCAACCAGTTCGAGGTGATCAGCTACATCCCCGGTGAAAGCCACAACCTCCAGGAGCACTCTGTTGTGCTCATCCGTGGCGGCCGTGTGAAAGACCTTCCGGGCGTCCGTTATCACATCCTGCGTGGTGTCCTCGACACCCAGGGTGTCAAGAACCGTAAGCAGCGCCGTTCGAAGTACGGCGCGAAGCGTCCGAAGTAAGGAGAGACCGCCATGTCGCGCCGTCACGCCGCTGAGAAACGCGAAATCCTACCCGATGCCAAGTATGGCGATCGCGTGGTTTCGAAATTCATGAACAACCTGATGATCGACGGTAAGAAATCCGTTGCCGAACGTATCGTCTACAGCGCTTTCGACCGTGTCGAAGGCAAGCTGAAAAAAGCACCGGTCGAGGTCTTCCACGAAGCCCTGGACAACATCAAGCCGAGCGTCGAAGTCCGTTCGCGCCGTGTTGGTGGTGCCACCTATCAGGTTCCGGTCGAAGTCCGTCCGGAGCGCCGCGAAGCTCTTGCCATCCGCTGGCTGATCTCCGCTGCCAAGAACCGCAACGAAAACACTATGGAAGAGCGTCTTGCAGGCGAGCTTCTGGATGCCGTCAACAACCGCGGCACCGCAGTGAAAAAGCGGGAAGACACCCACAAGATGGCCGACGCTAACAAAGCGTTCAGCCACTACCGCTGGTAATAGGAGAAGCACGACATGGCACGCGATTATCCGCTCCGCCGCTATCGGAACTTCGGGATCATGGCCCACATCGACGCGGGCAAGACCACGACGACCGAGCGTATCCTTTACTACACCGGCAAGTCCCACAAGATCGGCGAAGTCCACGACGGCGCCGCGACCATGGACTGGATGGAACAGGAACAGGAACGCGGGATCACGATCACCTCGGCTGCGACCACCACTTTCTGGCAGCGCCAAGAGGATCCGACCCCCGAAGGTACCTCGGACACCAAAATCCGTTTCAACATCATCGACACCCCCGGCCACGTTGACTTCACCATCGAAGTCGAGCGTTCGCTCGCGGTTCTCGACGGTGCCGTTTGCCTTCTCGACGCCAACGCAGGTGTCGAGCCCCAGACCGAAACCGTTTGGCGTCAGGCTGACCGCTACAAGGTTCCGCGCATCGTTTTCGTCAACAAGATGGACAAGATCGGCGCTGACTTCTTCAAGTGCGTGAAGATGATCAAGGACCGCACCGGTGCGACCCCCGCCCCGATCGCGTTCCCGATCGGCGCCGAAGACAAGCTCGAAGGCATCGTTGACCTGATCAAGATGGAAGAGTGGGTTTGGGAAGGCGAAGACCTGGGCGCGTCCTGGGCTCGTAAGCCGATCCGCGAAAGCCTGAAGGCCACCGCCGACGAGCTGCGCGCAAACCTGATCGAAATCGCCGTCGACATGGACGACGATGCGATGGAAGCATACCTCGAAGGCAACGAGCCCGACGAAGAAACCCTGCGCAAGCTGATCCGTAAGGGTACGCTGGCACTGGCCTTCGTTCCGGTCACCGCCGGTTCGGCGTTCAAGAACAAGGGCGTTCAGCCCCTGCTCAACGCTGTTGTGGACTTCCTGCCGTCGCCGCTCGACGTTCCGGCCTACAAGGGCTTTGAACCGGGCGACGAAACGGAAACCCGTAACATCGAACGTCATGCCGACGACGCAGAGCCTTTCTCGGCTCTGGCGTTCAAGATCATGAACGACCCCTTCGTTGGTTCGCTGACCTTCACCCGCATCTACTCGGGCGTCCTGAAAAAGGGCGACCAGATGATGAACTCGACCAAAGGCAAGCGCGAGCGCGTCGGTCGTATGATGATGATGCACGCCATCAACCGTGAAGAAATCGAAGAAGCGTTCGCAGGCGACATCATCGCGCTGGCCGGTCTGAAAGAGACCACCACCGGTGACACCCTCTGCGATCCGTCCAAGCCCGTCGTTCTCGAAACCATGACCTTCCCGGATCCGGTTATCGAAATCGCCGTGGAACCCAAGTCGAAAGCCGACCAGGAAAAGATGGGCCTTGCGCTCGCTCGTCTGGCCGCCGAAGACCCGTCGTTCCGCGTCGAGACCGACCTCGAGTCCGGTCAGACCATCATGAAGGGCATGGGCGAACTTCACCTCGACATTCTCGTCGACCGTATGAAGCGCGAATTCAAGGTCGAGGCGAACATCGGTGCGCCGCAGGTGGCCTATCGCGAAACCATCGGCCACGAAGTCGAATACACCTACACCCACAAGAAACAGTCGGGTGGTTCGGGTCAGTTCGCCGAAGTGAAGATGGTCCTCTCTCCGACCCAGCCGGGCGAAGGTTATTCGTTCGAGAGCCGCATCGTTGGTGGTGCCGTTCCGAAGGAATACATCCCCGGCGTTGAAAAGGGCATCAAATCGGTCATGGATAGCGGCCCGCTGGCTGGCTTCCCCGTGATCGACTTCAAAGTCGCCCTGATCGACGGTAAGTTCCACGACGTTGACTCCAGCGTTCTGGCCTTCGAAATCGCTGCTCGTATGTGCATGCGTGAAGGTCTCCGCAAAGCTGGCGCGAAACTGCTGGAACCCATCATGAAGGTCGAAGTCGTGACTCCGGAAGAATACACCGGTGGCGTCATCGGCGACCTGACCTCGCGTCGGGGCATGGTGCAGGGCCAAGACACTCGCGGCAACGCGAACGTCATCAACGCCTTCGTGCCGCTGGCCAACATGTTCGGCTACATCAACACCCTGCGCTCGATGTCTTCGGGCCGCGCGCAGTTCACGATGCAGTTCGACCACTACGAGCCGGTTCCGCAGAACATCTCGGACGAGATCCAGAAGAAATACGCATGATCCCGTGGTGGGCAGAAATGCCCACCCTACCCAACCCGTAGGGTGGGCTGACGGCCCACCACGCAATAGACAAGGAGGCCATTATGGCTAAGTCAAAGTTTGAACGTAACAAACCG
>JALQXR010000158.1 GCA_023263105.1 Marivivens sp.
CACCACGAGAAACACCAATCCTGAGGGGTCTCCCCTCACCTGCCATTCCAAAGGAGAAACCAAATGGCCATGAAAATCCGTCTCGCCCGTGGCGGCTCGAAAAAGCGCCCCCACTACGCAATCGTCGCTGCTGACTCGCGCATGCCGCGCGATGGCCGCTTCATCGAAAAGCTGGGCACCTACAACCCGCTGCTTGCCAAAGACAGCGAAGACCGCGTCAAGATCGACCTTGACCGCGTGAAGCATTGGATGGACCTCGGCGCCCAGCCGACCGACCGTGTGTCGCGTTTCCTGGAAGCTGCTGGCGTTGTTGCGAAAAAAGCCCGCTCCAACCCGAAGAAAGCCGTTCCGGGCAAAGCTGCTCAGGACCGCGCCGCCGCCAAGGCCGCAAAGGCCGAAGAAGCAGCTGCCGAAGCGTCGGAATAATCTTGAAACTGGTGCCCGGGCCGCTACGGTTCGGGCACCGGCCCCCTCCGGCAGCTTTTTTGCAGATGTCGCCCGACGCCCGCGACATGCGCCAAGGAGCCAGACCATGACCGACACCCCGCGTATCGTCGTCGGAGCCTTCGCAGGCGCTTTTGGCGTCAAAGGCGAAGTGCGTCTGAAATCGTTTTGCGCCGATCCGGCAGCAATCGCGGATTACACCCCGTTGACGACGAAAGACGGGCGCAGTTTTCCGACCATCGTGATCACCGGACAAGCCAGCAACGCCCTGACCGCGCGGGTCGACGGCATCGTTACCAAAGAAGACGCCGACGCGCTCAAGGGCGCAGAGCTTTTCGCCGAACGGTCGCGCCTGCCCTCGTTGCCGGATGACGAATTCTACCACAGCGACCTGATCGGGCTAGAGGTCGTGGACACCGGCGGCAAGGCGCTGGGCAAGGTCAAGGCGGTGCTGAACCACGGGGCCTCTGACCTGCTGGAGGTCGCGCAATCCGGCGCGTCAAAGACCATTTTGTTGCCCTTTACCAACGCGGTCGTTCCAACGGTCGATCTGACCGCCGGACGCATCGTCGCGGACCCGCCCGAAGGTCTGGACTGATGACCCGAACCCGCCGGATCGTTCTGCATCCCGGGTTCCACCGCACCGGCTGCCGGTCCGTCCAGTCTTTCTTTGCCACCAACCGCGATGTGCTTGCGCCGAACACGCACTGTTTGTTTGTGGCCGACCTGCGCCCCATTCTGCGGCTGATGCGGGGCGATGGCGCGGTCAGCCCGTCCAGCCTGAAGCGGGCGATGGGGATCCTGTTTCCCGATCCTGCGTCGGACCAGCGCGACATCCTGATTTCATCCGAGGCACTGAGCGGACCGCCACCGGGTCGGGCGGACACGATCGATTACAACGCCGCCGCCGCACAGGTGGGGATGATCGGAGCGGCGCTGTTGGACCACTTTGCCGGTTCGGAGCTGACCGTCGCCTTGACGGTGCGACAAGCCGAGGACTGGCTCTTTGCCGCCTACCAAAGCCAGTTGCTCCACTCTCGTATCCGCCTGAGCCGCGCGGCTTTCGCGGGTGCGCATCGGCGGGCGACCGATTTCGAAAGGCTGGGCACCGAAACCGCCGCCGCGCTGCAAGGCTATCCGGATCGGGCCCGCGTCCTGTTGCTGCCGATCGAAGACACAAAGTCCCATGCTCTGGGTCCGGGTGGCGCGCTGGTCGACCTTTTGCAACCGGATCCCGCGTTGCGATCACGGCTCCGGCCCGTGGCCCATGTCGACCACAGCCTGCCGCCGCCCTATTGGCTGACATTTCTGGAACTGAACCGGTCGCGGCGCCCCGACGACGAGGTGCGCACGGCCAAGGATGCGCTGCTGACCCATTACCGGCACAGCCTTTCCAACGCGCCGCCAACCGACTAAACCCCCGACATGAGCACCGACACGACTCCGCGCGATCCGAAATCCCATGGCCGGAAATCCATCCGGCTGTCGGTGACGCCGTCTGACCTTTTGTCCGAAGAACCGGTCCTTGCGCGCGCGTGGCTTGCGCAGGTGATCACTCTGGTTCCCAACGCCTTTCCCGGAACACTGGGCGAAAGCCTGACCGGCAAGGCCCTGCGTGACGGCGTCTGGCAGCTAAAGACCATCGACCTGCGGCCCTTTGGCGAAGGCCGGCACAAGAACGTGGACGACACCCCCGCGGGCGGCGGCGCCGGAATGGTGCTGCGCCCCGATGTGGTGGGAAAAGCCATTCAGGAAGCGGGCCGCAACGCGCGCGGACGGATGCCTTTGATTTACCTGTCTCCGCGCGGCCAGCGGTTCGACCAGACCATGGCGCGAAAACTAGCCGCCTGTGACGGCGTGACCTTGCTGTGTGGCCGGTTCGAAGGCGTCGACCAGCGGGTTCTGGATCACTACGGCATCGAAGAGGTGAGCTTGGGCGACTTTGTCATGACCGGCGGCGAAATCGCAGCGCAGGCCATGATCGACGCCACTGTCCGGCTGTTGCCCGGAGTGCTGGGGAACGCGGCCTCGACCGAAGAGGAAAGCCATTCGAACGGGCTGCTGGAGCACCCCCAATACACCCGCCCCGCCGACTGGGAAGGCCACGAGATTCCGGCGGTGCTGACCTCTGGCCACCATGGCGAGATCGAAAAATGGCGCCGCGCCCAATCCGAGGCCCTGACAAAGGAAAGGCGGCCCGATCTGTGGGCCGCCCATGAGGCTCGTCAGGCGTCCAAAAAGGACTAAGCCGCGCGCCGTTTGCGTGTGTAGCGGACGCCCAGCAGGATCAGGCCACCCAACAGTCCGACCAGAACATAGTCGATGAACGGGATGCGGATCACTTCGTTCACATTGGCCCAGCCGCGGTCGGTGTAGACCACGTAGATGCCCGCCACATAGGCCGCAAGGATCACCCCGCGCACCAGCCGCGACAGGCCCAGCCCGTGCATCTGGGTCACAACGAACATCCCCGCGAAACCGAAGAAGAACATCGGCCAGAACTCTTGCCCTGCGACCAGCGCGACGGTCACGCCGTGAACCAGCACAGAAACCTCAAGCGTGGTCGTCCACCATTTGTTGGTGTGAACGCGGGTAAACACAAAGGCGCCCTGCAGCATCAGAAGGAAGGTGTAGAAGAACCCCAACAGATGGCCCCAAGTGGTCTCCATCGGGTGGAACCAATAGGTATAGGTGACCGCCCAAGCGAAATAATAGCCGTGATAGCGGATCAGAACGCCACGGACCCCCGCCAGCCAGCCGCCCGCGTAGCCAAAGAACAGGCCACGGCGCGGCGCTTCGATCATCAGGACAATGATCAGCAGGAAAATCACCGAGAGCTGGGATGAAAACACCGATGTGTCCTGCGCCAGACCGTCATACCAGACAGCCGTTTGCAGGTAATGCAGACCGGCAAAGAACGCGGTTCCGAACAGGCCGATCCAGTTGACCGCATGCATCCGGCCCCTGTCGCGCAGTTTGTCCCGATTGCGGGTGGCCCACCAGATCAGGCCCCAGAAAAAGACTTGGTGCGAAAGATAGAACCCCCAAGCCGTCGCGCGGCTCCAGAACGTGGGTTCCGGGAGTTTCCAGTAATACCAGGCCGCCCCCTGATCGGGCAGAAGCTCGATCTGGGACAGGCGGGGGCCAAGAAGCAGGATCGAGAGCGTCACGACCGCTGCGGCGAGGACGGAGGCCGCGAGGGCCATCCAAAGGGTTCTGTTCTGTGTCATGGCACCTATACGCGCCGCAACTGGCGCTGGATCAGAAATCCGCGGTAACGCCCGGTAATTCGAGCGCCTTGATAAGATCGCGCAGCTCTTGCCGCGCCGCAACGTTGGAAATGTTCAGTTGCGTCACCCCGAGATCGCGCAGATCCAGCAGCGTCAGGCCGCGCGGAAACAGCTCTCGGAAGATGACGCGTTCGTTGAAACCCGGTGCGGTGCGAAAGCCGATCCGCTTGGACAATGTCTCTAGCGCGGCGGTCATCTTCTGCTTGTTGACCATCGCCTGAGCCCCCAGACGGTTGCGCACCACGATCCAGTCGATCGGCGCGAGTCCCGCCTGCGCCCGAAGCTGCCGCGCGTTCCAGACCATCTCGGCATAGACGCTGGGGCCAAGGATCTTTTCCCCGTCATTGTCGATATGCGCCAAAAGGTCGAAATCGACAAAGCTGTCGTTCAGCGGAGTGACCAACGTATCGGCCAGCGAATGGGCGACCTGACTTAGGCGCGTGTGGCTGCCGGGGCAGTCGATCAGGATAAAATCATTCCCCGGTTCCAACGACGCAACCGCTGCGGACAGCCGGTGATCGAATGCGTTTTCACCCGGTCCCAAAGTCGCGGGGTCGATTTCGGGCAGGTCCGCGTAATCGGGGCTGGGCAGGTCCAGTCCCTCGGCCTGAAGGAATTTCCGCCGGTTGGCGATATACCGCGCAAGCGTTTTCTGCCGCAGGTCGAGGTCCAGCACGCCGATCCGGTGGCCCATCCGCGCAAGGGCCGTCGCCACATGCATGGACACCGTCGATTTACCCGCGCCGCCCTTTTCGTTTCCGACCACGATGATATGCGCCACTGGCCCGTTCCCTGCACTGTTCTTGCACCGCCAACTATATGTTGTGGCGCGGCCAAGGAAAAGCCGTAGAGGAGCAGTTTCCGAAATACTCGCGCTTGACTTCCGGCTCTCATCCTGCGCAAGAAACGCGAGTCCTGCCACCTGTCGCGTGAGCAGAGCGCCACGGAGTAGCCCCGACGCGGGCTCGGCGCAGAGGAAGGACACCGGCACCCATTTTCACGCAAGGGGCCGCGGCCTGACGGCCCCATCGCAATTCCGCGAAAGGGTCAGCACAGGGCGCAAACCTTGCGGGCGGCAGGAATCTCTGCCCGAAGACGCGACGCATGTGCGTTCGCCAAGGGACCAATATGGATTTTGATATGCTGGGGCTCGCGCCCCGACTCGTGGAAAAGCTGGGCGCATTGGGGATCACCGAACCGACCCCGATCCAGACGCAGGCAATTCCGCATGCAATGAACGGACGTGACGTGATGGGCTTGGCCCAGACCGGCACGGGCAAAACGGCGGCCTTTGGCCTGCCGATGCTGGACGCTCTCATGAAAGAAAGCGGCCGTCCCAACCCGAAAACCGCCAAGGCGCTGGTGCTTGCACCGACCCGCGAACTGGCCAAACAAATCGCGGACAACCTGACCGCCTTTGCCGAAGGGTCGCACCTGAAGATCGTGCTGACCGTCGGCGGCGTCGGCATCACCGGCCAATCCAAACGGCTGGAGCGCGGGGTGTCCGTGCTGGTAGCGACTCCGGGCCGGTTGCTGGACCTGATCGACCGCAAGGCCGTCAGCCTCGCCGAGACGCGTTTCCTGGTGCTGGATGAAGCCGACCAGATGCTTGATCTGGGGTTCATCCACGCGCTGCGCCGGATCGCCTCGATGGTGGCGAAAGACCGGCAGACCATGCTGTTTTCGGCCACCA
>JALQXR010000159.1:0-264 GCA_023263105.1 Marivivens sp.
AATACAGTGACTTAGTAGTCAAACACGCACTCAACCGCGGCAAAACCGAGCAAGCCCGCGCCGAACAGGGGGGCTCTCAATGGTCGGATAGGGTGAATTGTCGCTGCCATAATAATAGGATCTTTCGGAAATCCTCTGCGGCTGGGGCCAGCGGACTTTTGACTTGGATTCGACAGCGGTTATATTGATCGAGACAGTAGCGCAGGCTCGGTTTTGGTGGAACATTTGCAGATCGCACTATTCGGTGCTCGGTCTCCTCTCGTC
>JALQXR010000159.1:274-5361 GCA_023263105.1 Marivivens sp.
CCATTTCCGTTTCTGGCACACCGCGGGTCCAAGATATGTCTACGGTGATGTCCTTGGACGAATTGACCGATGACGTGCTGCAGACGCCATTTCTACCGGTCGCATTTGCCCCAAAACGGCGTGCAGAGCATCACGACGCTGCGCTGAAGCTTGGCATGACGCCGGCCGAGGCGCTGGTGGATCCGACGTCGGTTCTGCCTAGGTCCCTTCGGATCGGGGCGGGGTCGTTCATAAACGCCGCAGCCGTGGTTGGGGCAGTGACGCGCATCGGTCGGGGGGTCCTGGTCAATCGCGCGGTGTCAATTGGCCACCATTGCGTCATTGGTGACTTTGTCAGTATCGGACCCGGCGCCACTTTGGCGGGCAACATTCGCGTTGGCCAAGGCACGATGATAGGCGCCGGCAGTGTCATTTTGCCGGACGTCAGGATCGGCGAGAACTGCGTGATCGCTGCGGGCTCTCTCGTGCGGAAACATGTGGCGGATGGCGATTTCGTCGCCGGAAATCCTGCAGAAGTGCGGCAATTTGAGGCCGCTCGATCATCTCTTCATCTGGAGGGTGGAGAGTGACGGCGCGGTCCTTGGCCGATCTTTGGAAGCTGATCGCCGACAATGGTCGCAAAGAGGTATTCGTTTTCTCAGAGCGCAGGCTGACATATGCCGGTCTCTTGGATCGCGTCCGAGCCTTTGCCGGCGCGTTCGACAGTGCCATGGTCAACGAGGGTGACAGGGTCATCATTTCATCCAAGGATGACCTAGCCTATGTGACGGCGGTCATTGCTGCTATGTTCGGTGGCGTGGTTCCGGTCGTGGTTTCGCCCGATACGACTAATGATCGTCTTCGGTCGATCGCCCGGGCGGCAGAGGCCTCTGCGATCTTTGCGGATAAATCGTTGATCGACACATGGGGCCTTCAGGTTCCAGCGGTCGCGATCGATGTTCCGGCGTCTGAGAGGACATGGTTCGGGAAATCCGCCGCTGCGGCATCGAACCTTCCTGGTGAGCCTCGCGATCCGCGGTGTCCTGCGGATCCCGACGGGCTGGCCTATATCCTTTTCACCTCTGGCACCACGTCGGAACCGACCGGCGTACCTGTGACCCGCGGGAACCTTTTCGCCAATCTGGCGACGATCGCATCGGTGCTTGGTGTCGACGCAAAGTCTCGCATTTTCAACGATATGATCCTGAGCCATGCGGATGGCATGGTGCAGGGGCCGCTTCTGTCGCTTTGGACCGGAGCGACCGTGCTTCGCGCCGGCGGGGTAAGCCTGCCGAGGCTCGAGGAATGGCTGAATTCAGTCCGCGCAATGGGGGCCACCCATTTCCTGACGGTGCCGACGGTCTGGACCATGATCGACCGCTACGCCAGTCACGACGATTATTTCGACCTGCCCGATCTTGTTTGCCTAGGGTCGGTGGCGGCGCGACTGGATGAACCGTTGTGGGACCGGATTGAACGGCGGTTCGGAAAGCCGCTGATCAACCAGTATGGTCTGACCGAAACGGTGGCCAGTGCGCTGTATGCGGGTGCACGGGACGGGTTGGGGGTCAAGGGCACGATTGGTAAGCCGATCGACTGCGATGCCATGGTCGGTGACGGTGGCGAACTGCTGCTGCGCGGCGGGAATGTGATCGCGGGATACTGGCGCAATCCCGCCCGTGATGCGCTGGCGTTTACCGCGGACGGATGGTTCCGGACTGGCGACATCGTAAAGCCGCTGCCGAACGGTTCCTATGAGTTTCTGGGTCGGGACAAATCAAAGATCATGTCGGGCGGGTTCCTGATCCGGCCCGACGAAATCGACGAAGCGATGATGCGCCATCCTTTGGTGACCGGTTCCTGCACAGTCGGGATCTCTGATCCGGATTTCGAAGAGGTCGCCGCGACGGCGCTCGAAGCAACCGGCCTGTCTGTTGCAGAGGCCACAGAGTTCGCGCGTCGTCATCTGGAGCCGCGAAAGGTGCCACGCAGGATCATCGTGGTTGGGGCTCTCCCGCGGGGGGATGCAGGCAAGCCAAAGCTGGGCGCGGTTCGGGAAATGATTTTGGCCGCAGCGACGACCGCCGCGCCTGTGAACAAGGCGCAAGAGCTTGTCTTTGCAGCCGCTGCGGCCAGTTTCCGCTGTGATCCGGTCAGCCTTCAACGTTCGACCGGACCACACGATATCGAGGGTTGGGACAGTTTTTCTCATATCAACCTCATTTTCGCGATCGAGGATGCGCTAGGGCAAAGTCTTCCGGCGGCGCGGGTTGCGGCGGCGGACCGGTTGGGACGTTTTGTGGACATAGTCGAGGACCTGCAAAAGTGAGCGGAAGGGAGATCCTGCTCGCTTGGATGGCTGCCGTGCTGATCGCTGCGGGTAGTTTCGGCTGGCTGTTGTTCCGTCCGCTGGACATCGCCGGAGAGGTCGCCGAGAGGTGCGAGGGCCGCAGGACTGGCGTGATGTTTGTCGGCAGCTCGTTGACCCGCGACGCCATTCCGCACGGCTGGGGGATCTTTGCACGGATGACGATCTCTGCTCCGGATGAGGCCAACGTGTTAGAGCTCTTTCGTGGTGCGCTAGAGTGTGATGTCCGGATGATCGCGATCGAGGCGCAGCCGTTAACGCAGTCAACTTCGGGTCAATTTGGTCCGGGCATTGCCTTCATGACCCCGCTGCGGGTGGCTATGCGGGATGCGCGCCGGTCGCTGGACGGTCTGATTACTGCCACATCCGGCAAGGTGCTGGGGCCTAACGTCCGGCCCGCGCGGCGCAATGCCGTCTTTCGCCCCGGACCCGACGATAAGCCTAGCCGTGATATCGTGCCGCGCCAACTAGAGGCGCCTGACATCTTTCGCGACCTGATCACAGAGGCCAAGAGGCGCGGAATCCGAGTTGCACTGATCGAATACCCCCGATCCGACACCGCGGCTTTGTGGGTTGGCGAGGCCGAGACCGCCGAACTGCAGGCCAATACGGCCGCCGTGGCCCGTGAGTTCGGCATCGATCTGTTCCAGACCGAAACCGGATCTTGGCCTGACGATCATTTCCGGGATCGAGCGCACATGAATGCCAGAGGCTCCCGCCGTATGCTTGGGGCGCTGGCGACATGGCTGGAGGGCCTGAGATGAACGATCTCACCATCCTGTTCTGCGTCGCCTCGGCACTTTGGGGGGGCTTGGTCTGGGTCATCCCCGTCCGGTATTCGCAGGCCTTTGGCGTTGCTGTCACTGTCGGGCTGATCGCTTGGTTGTCGCTTCCGACGTTGCTTTGGATGGGGTCGCTTACGATTGTGACGGCCATCCTGACAGGGTTCGCGACGGCCGGTTTCGCGGCGCCGCTTGCGGCAGTCGCCTATGGCGCTCTTTTGCTGGTGCTGCGCGAAGTCGAGGGACCCGTCTGGATCGGCGCGGCCTACTTCACCCTGCGGAACATTCATGTGCTGCTCGAGGCTTGGCAGACTCCGGCAGCGCCAGTCAGCTTATCGCGGCTGATCACCTATAACTTTTTCCCGCCCGTCATTATCGCAGGGCCGATCCACCGGTTGGCGAATTTCGAACGACAATGGCAGCGGCGGCGTTTCGCGGTGCAAGACTTTGCGTCCGGTGCGGAACGGGTTCTGTTCGGCGCGGCCCAAGCCGTGATCCTTGGCGCTTGGGCCATGGGAGAGTTGCGCCGCGATCTGCGGTCCGTTTTGAGCCAAGCAGAGCCATTCATGCGGGAATGGATGATTTCGGCCTTGGGGTGGATGACGCTCTATTTCATTTTTGCGGGTCTCAGCAGCGTCGCGGTCGGCGCGGCCCGCATGGGCGGGGTCCGGATCGAAGAGAACTTTGACAGGCCCTACCTGGCATGGAACCTCGTGGATTTCTGGAACCGCTGGCATATCACGCTGTCGAGGTGGTGCCGCGACTATGTCTATCGTCCGGTTTCGGCGTGGACCCGGTCGCCGATCATCGGAGTTGGCTGTGCGATGCTGGTGATCGGGCTATGGCACGAGAGCTCTGTTTACTATGTCCTATGGGCCCTGTGGCAAACCGTCGGGGTTGTCCTGAGCCACCTGATCGTCCGCCGCATTGAAACGCCACCGGTCTGGCTTCGTCTGGTCGGGCCGGTGGTCGTGCTGGCTTGGCTGACCTTGGCGCGGCCCGTTCTGGCTGCTTTGATCGGAGAGTTCGCATGACACCCTTGGTGAAATTCTTGGGCGGGTGGCTCCCTCGGTGGATGGTGGTGCCGGCGCTCGCGCTGATCTATGGGTTTACGCTTTTCTTTACGCTTCTGCTGATCAATGTCGGGGCTCCTGATATTATCTATCTTGATATCAGAGGGTTAGAGTGATCGGCGACGCATTGGACATTCTGGTGATCGGGGCAAGCTACGGGCTCTTGCCTGCTGCCAAGGCCGCCTTGGCGGGCCACAGGGTGACCGTCGTCGGACATGCCAGAGAGGCTGCGGACATTGCAGCGAAAGGTCTGCGGATCGATCTGGGACCGGCGGGCGTCCTGAACCTGGGGCAGGGTGTCGCCGTCATCGGTCCCGAGGCGGCCGAACCGGACCGCGCCGATCTGGTGATACTGGCGGTCCAAGAGCCCTTGCTTGGCCATGCATCGCTTCGGTCCCTCATGAAACGTCTCGCGGCGGCCAAGGTGCCGTTGGTGTCGATCATGAACCATCCGCCGCTCAGTTTCATGGAAAGGCTCATGGGCGCGGCGGCCTCTGGCCTTGCGTCGGCCTATGCCGTTCCCGATCTTTGGTCGGATTTCGACCCTTTGCTTGTGACCCACTCCAGTCCGGATGCCCAAGCGCTGCGGCCCGATCCGTCGGATCTTGGGCTGTTGCGGGTCCCGTTGCCCACGAATTTCAAGATCGCGCCCTTTGGTGACCGTGGTGCCCAAGATCGGCTTTCGATGTTGTGCGAAAGCATCGACGGGGTCCGCTTGGGCGGCAGGCGGGCGCCGGTGCGTCTGGTCGCCCATCCTGCGGTTCATGTGCCGCTGGCAAAGTGGCCGATGCTGATCACCGGCAATTATCGGGCCATAACCGATGGCGACGCCCGCAGTATCGATGCGGCCGTCTGGGCTGACCCCGCGCGGGCGCGCGAAATCTA
>JALQXR010000015.1:0-4152 GCA_023263105.1 Marivivens sp.
GATCGCGTCCTTGCCGATCAGGTCGATCCGGCTGATGTGGCTGTCAAGGTTCACGCGAACGCAGGGCCAGTTCAGGCGGGCGGCGACCTGTTCGATATGGGTCGACTTGCCGGTGCCGTGGTAGCCTTGGATCATGACGCGGCGGTTGTAGCCAAAACCGGCAAGGATCGCGAGCGTCGTGTCAGGGTCGAATTTATAGGTCGGATCGATTTCCGGCACGCGGTCGCTGCGGTCCGCGAAGGCTTTGACCTTCATGTCGCTATCGATGCCAAAGACCTCTCGGACGCTGATGTCTTCGGTCGGTTTAAGCAGGGTTTCGGTCGTGCCTTGGGCCATCGGATGCGCTTTCGACTTGGGCGTAATTACGGGTTCGCCCTGCAACATATCGTCTGCGGCGGGAAGGGAAAGAGGCAGAGCACGTTTTCCTGCCCGCGCGGGCCGCGAAGTTTGCCCCCCGTCGGGTCACCGACCGGCGGGGCGGGCTCGATTCGGCGCTGTCGTTCCTTATTCACGGACAAAATCGGACCACCGGCGTCATTGGTCGCCAAGGCGGCCCGTTTTTCGCGGAAAATCCTGTCGGGCGGCTCTTAACCGTGACAGCCGTCGTCTTTGGGGCGATGACGGGGCAGGGGGATCGTAAATTGCGCGTATTTTTCGACATAGTGAGGGGCATCGTGGCCTCGGGGCGTGACTACGGTTCGGTGATCGCGCTGGCTGCCGGCTATGGGTCGATGGTCAGCTATATCGCGCTGCTGCGGATCTCGGGCGGAGACTATTTCGCGACCGGTTTCGGAGCCTACCAGTGGTGGATCGTGATCTGCGGCGGGATCGGAGCGGCGCTGGGGCTGCTGATCGCGCGGGACCGGTTCGGGCGCGTGGGGATCAAGGGCATGGGACGGGCCGCTGTCGGCGCGCTTTGGGTCAGCCTGATCGGCGCGGTGATTGCCGGAACGCTGGCCCTGCCGGTCTACGGCACGATGTTCGGGCCGTTTTCGCTGGTTGTGACCTTTGTTGCAAAGCCGGTGCTGGCGCTGGTCTGGTTCGGAATTCTGGCGCTGATCCACCTGATGCTGTGTTCGCAGCTGTCGCGCGACAGTCGCCAAGCCCAGATCGCGCCGTCGGCCCGTGCGTTCTACAGCCGCCTGAATTAACGCAGGCCGCCGCGCGCGGGGCCTAGTCCTTGAAGCTGCGGCTGACCTTGATCTGGTCCCAAGCCCAGACGACTTCGGATAGCTGTTCTTCCTGCGACCGGTCGCCCCCGTTCATGTCGGGGTGCAGCACCTTGATCAGCGCTTTGTAGCACTTGCGGATCTCGGCCTTGGTCATGTTGTCCTTGGCATCGAGGATCTCGATCGCGCGGCGTTCGGTCGGGGGCAAGCGCCGAGAGCCGGTCACCGCTCTGCCCGGATTGCGGGTCGCGTTTTCGCCCAGAACCTGATGCGGGTCGTCGACGCCAAGCCGCGCCCAAGCGCGCTGTTCTTCGGATTTCCTGCCGAAAGGCTTTGTCGGGCGGTCCCAAACGCGGTCGCGTTCGACCTGATCCAGATAGTCCTGATCGCCGGTGCCGTCGAAGAAGTTCCACTTCAGGTTATATTCGCGGACGTGGTCTTTGCAGAACCAAAAGAAGTCATCAAGGATATCGGGCGATTTCGGCGCGCGGTACTGGCCGGATTCACTGCAGCCCGGCTTGTCGCATATCCTGGTCGAGGTTTCCGAAGCCCCCGACATCCCCCGTCGACCGCGCGGATTCTTCTTTTTGGAGGCTGACACGGACATGTCGAAACCAAAAGGATCGCTCTTTGCCATTCTACTCACCTTTCCGACTCGGAGAGGGGAGTTTAAACCTATGGTCGCAAGATTGAAGGGGGGCAGAGAAAATAATGGGTATTGCCAAAGAAATCGAAATGCGGATTCGCACGGCCTTGTCGCCCGAGACGCTTGAGATCATTGACGAAAGCGAAAAGCATCGCGGCCATGCGGGCTATCGCGACGGGGGCGAAAGCCATTGGCGGGTCCGTATTCGCGCAAGCCGGCTGGATGATTTGCCCCGTATCGGACGGCATCGCGCGGTCCATGACGCCGTGGGCAAGGACCTGATGGAGCGAATCCACGCCTTTGCGATCGAATTCGCCTAAGGCGCTCCAGCGATTTTTCGGCGGTTACTCGGCGGCGACGCGCGGCTCGCCGGTGACCTCGTCGATATCCGAGGTTTCGTTCGAATTCGCAGCCTCGACGGGGTCGTCGTCGGTCTGGTCGTCTTCGGGGGCGGCGTAGTGTTCGTCCTCGACCAGTTCGCGGCGGAACACGAGCATATTCTGGTAGGTCGTCGTGCGTCCCGTCAGGCCCGAGCGTTCGTCGCAGGGCAGCACATCCGCGCGGACATAGTCCCAGCCGTCGCGGCCATGGGTGTTCATCACATCCATCAGCGCCTTGGCAAAACGGTCCTCGGTGGTCTTGAGGCCCTTGGTCTTGGTGCCGCGACGTGGCGCGGGCACGACCTTGAATTCGTAGAACGGCATGGCTCCCCCCGGATGCTTGCACCGCGCCATCCTACTGGGTCGCGGCAGCCAAGCCAAGGATTTCGTTCATAAAACACAGGGCCCACAACGGATTGTGGACCCTGTGTAAAAGGTGGCGATATCTGGCGTTTATTCGCTGAACGTCAGCAGATATGCACTGATGTCGGCGGCGTCGGTTTCCGACCGGACGCGGAACGACATTTTCGAACGCGCGCGGCGGTCGTCCAATGTGGTGCGCAGCCATTCGGTGGGATCAAGAAGGTAGCTGGCCAGCGTTTCTTCTGTCCACGTGGCACCGGTTGCGTTCACGGCAAGGATGGATTCGCCATAGCGAAAGCCGTCGACTCCGCCGATGACATGGCCGCCCAGATTGAACAGATTGGGTCCCGTGCGGCCGCTGCGACCGGCCAGAACCTCGCCCGCGTCATTGGCGATCACGTGGCAGGATACGCATTGCCGGATGAATTGTTCCTCTCCGACGGCGGCATCACCTTCGGCAAGGAGGTGCGGCTAGGCCGACCGACAGCAGGGCAGCGAGTTTTAGCGTCTTCATTAACGATGCTCCATCATAGAACTTGCGCGTGCCGGCATCAGCTAGACCCGACGTCGGCGGCGCGGACGACAAGGGACAGATAGCCCGACTACCTGTCGACGAAAAGGGGGCCGTGCCAAACGGTCACGGATCGGGTTGCCTCACCTTTGTCGGAACAGGGTTTTCGTGGTTCCATTTTCCCGCATTTCCGGCAAGAAGGGCCGCATGACCGCAAAGAAGATGTCCAATCCCCAACTGATCCCCGCATGGGTCGACGGCGCGCTGGTGCCCGTCGAAAAGCTGGAGGTTCACCAGCGCGGACTGCGCCATCTGGCCGTCAGCGTCTTTGTCGTCGCCGGAGCCGAAGTCCTGCTCCAGCGCCGCGCGGCGGGGAAATACCACACCCCCCGCCTGTGGACGAACGCCTGTTGCACCCATCCGATGTGGGACGAGGCCGCCAGCCGATGCGCCACGCGCCGCTTGCGCGAGGAACTTGGCATCACCGGTCTTGCTCCGGTCCATCGCGGCACGGTCGAATACCGCGCCGATGTCGGCGGCGGTTTGACCGAACACGAACTGGTCGAGATCTTTGTCGCCCGCTCGGACCGTGATCTGGCGCTTAGCCCCGATCCGACCGAGGTCATGGACACCCGCTGGGTCGACCGCGCGACGCTGGAACGGGATATCGCGACGGACCCTGCGGCCTTCACCCCGTGGCTGCGCGTCTATATGTCCGACCATGCCGGCCTGATTTTCGGCTGAAGCGCCCGCAGCGCCTTGATTTTCCCTGCCAACTGCCGCAAACCCGATCCGATCAAGATGGGAGACGGGGATGACTCGGATCGACGCCAAATTCGCCGACCTGCGTGCCAAGGGCAAAAAGGCCTTTGTTGCCTATGTCATGGCCGGAGATCCGGACTACGACACTTCGGTCGAAATCGTCAAAGGTCTGCCGGCGGCAGGTGTCGACGTGATCGAACTGGGGCTGCCCTTTACCGATCCGATGGCCGATGGCACGACGATCCAGCTGGCCGGACAACGGGCGCTGGAAAGCGGCATGACGCTAAAGCGGACCCTGCAAATCGCGCGGGAACTGCGCAA
>JALQXR010000015.1:4162-26167 GCA_023263105.1 Marivivens sp.
GAGGGTCGCGCCGCGCTCGTGACCTATGTCATGGCGGGGGATCCCGACCCCGAGACCTCGCTCGCCATCCTGTCCGCCCTGCCGAAAGCCGGCGCCGATATCGTGGAGTTCGGGCTGCCCTTCACGGATCCGATGGCCGACGGCCCGGCCATCCAGGCATCATCCCTGCGCGCGCTGCACGCCGGGCAGAACATGATCAAGACCCTGAAGATGGTCACCGAGTTCCGCGCCGGAGACGACACGACACCGATCGTGCTGATGGGCTACTACAACCCGATCTATAACCATGGCGTGGACAAGTTTCTGGTCGACGCGCAAGAGGCCGGTATCGACGGTCTGATCGTCGTCGACCTGCCGCCCGAAGAAGACGACGAACTCTGCATTCCGGCCCAGAAGGCGGGGATGAACTTTATCCGGCTGGCCACGCCCACGACCGATGCGCGGCGTCTGCCGAAGGTGCTGCAGAACACCAGCGGCTTTGTCTATTATGTCTCGATCACCGGCATCACCGGCGCCGCGAACGCCGAAGCGGGCGACGTCGGACCGGAGGTCGCGCGGATCAAGGCCTCGACCGATTTGCCGGTCATTGTGGGCTTTGGGATCAAGACGCCCGACGCTGCTGAAAACATCGCAAAAGTGGCCGATGGCGCGGTGGTGGGCTCTGCCATCGTGGAGCGTATCGCCCGTGGCGACAGTGCTGCCGACGTGCTGGCCTTTGTCAAAACGCTAGCCGACGGCGCGCACCGCGCCTAGGGGCGCAGCCAGCGAAACGCTTGTTCCAACGCCTGTCCCCCGCCAGAGGGGACAGCCGCGCCATGGGCATAGACCAGACGGTCGGCGCCCCATCCCAGAACCTGTCCGATCTGCCCGCGCAAAGCCGTTTTGTCGCGAAAGCTGATGCGGAATTTTCGGGGTACCGTCGGGCGCGGGGCGGTCATGCCGTCCGCGCGGGCGATCCAGGCCCGCCAGCCGCGAAACTGGTCGCGCGGCATCTGCTGGATCAGATCGGTAAAGATCGCGGTCCGGCTTTGGCGGTGAAAGAACGCGACTTCGGTCAGGATGCGGTTGCCGGTGATTGCGACTTGATCGAAGGCACCCTGCCATTCGGCCGGCGGTTCCAAGGTCAGGTCGGTGGCGAACCCCAGATCGGGCCGTTTCGCGCGCAGACCCGGCGCGATGAACAGTCGCGCGTCCGGAAAGGCAGCGTGCCAGTCGAGCGCGAACAGGTGGTGCAAGGTGTTCGGCGCAACGAGGTGCCCGACAGGGCCAAGGGCGCGGATGGCGTCAATCAATCCGGCGTCCGGCGCGACCGGAGACCAAAGCCAGAGCGCACCGTCCGGCAACCGCGCCACGGCCATGCGCGTCGGAAAATGAAACCCGCCTGCGCCCGCGACCGTGGACCCGTCGGCAAGCCAGAGGTTGTCGCCAAAAGTGGTCAGCGGGCCGGTCATTGGGCGGGATCCCTGCGGGAGGTCGGGCAGGGGGCGCTGCCCCCTCTGGCCCAAGGGCCATTCACCCCCGGGATATTTCCGGCACAAAGGCGGGGGCGGCTTTCGAACCCCCCGCGCATGGCCTAGAGCCCCAGTTTTTGCAGGACGAGCGCGTTGACGGCTGCGGGGTTTGCTTTGCCTCCGGTGGCCTTCATCACCTGTCCGACGAACCAGCCCGCCAGTTTTGGGTTCTGCTTGGCCTTTTCGACCTGAGCGGGGTTCTCTGCGATCACCGCGTCAACTGCCGCTTCGATCGCGCCGGTGTCGGTCACCTGTTTCATGCCGCGGTCTTCGACGATTTTCGCCGGATCGCCGCCTTCGGTGTAGACGATTTCAAAGAGGTCCTTGGCGATCTTGCCCGAGATGTCGCCCGACGAGATCAGCGCGATGATACCGCCAAGCTGGGCGGGCGAGACGGGGCTCTGGGTGATGTCGTGGCCTTCTTTTTTCAGGCGACCAAAGAGTTCGTTGATCACCCAGTTGGCGGCCAGTTTGCCGTCGCGTCCGTCGGCCACGGTTTCAAAATAGGCGGCGTTTTCGGATTCGGCGGTCAGGACGCTGGCGTCATAGTCCGACAGGCCGAAATCCGCGATGAAGCGGGCTTTCTTTGCGTCGGGAAGCTCTGGCAGGCTGGCGGCGATATCGTCGACCCACGCCTGTTCGATTTCCAGCGGCAGCAGGTCGGGATCGGGGAAATAGCGGTAATCGTGCGCCTCTTCTTTGGAGCGCATCGAGCGGGTTTCGTTTTTGTCGGGATCGTATAGGCGGGTTTCCTGCGTCACCGACTTTCCGTCCTCCAGCAGCGCGATCTGGCGGCGGGCTTCGTATTCGATCGCCATCTGGATGAACCGCATGGAGTTCATGTTCTTGATTTCGCACCGGGTGCCGAGGTGGCCGAAGTCCTGCGTGGCCTGATATTTCTCATAGTCGCCCGGACGGCAGACCGAGACGTTCACGTCGGCGCGCAGGTTGCCGTTCTGCATGTTGCCATCGCAGGTGCCAAGGTAGCGCATGATCTGGCGCAGTTTGCCGACATAGGCTGCGGCTTCTTCGGGGCCGCGGATGTCGGGGCGGCTGACGATTTCCATCAGCGCAACGCCGGTGCGGTTGAGATCGACGAAGGACATCGCGGGGTCCATGTCGTGGATCGACTTACCGGCGTCCTGTTCAAGGTGGATGCGTTCGATGCGGACAAGCCGCGCGGTGCCATTGCCCAGTTCGACCAGCACTTCGCCTTCGCCCACGATGGGGTGGTAAAGCTGGCTGATCTGATAGCCTTGGGGCAGGTCGGGGTAAAAATAGTTCTTACGGTCGAAGGCGGACCAAAGGTTGATTTCCGCCTTCAGGCCAAGTCCGGTGCGGACCGCCTGTGCGACGCAGCCTTCGTTGATGACGGGCAACATTCCGGGCATGCCGGCGTCCACAAAGGCGACGTTCGAATTCGGCTCGGCTCCGAACTGGGTCGATGCTCCGGAAAAGAGTTTGGCAGCGGTTGCGACCTGCGCGTGGACCTCGAGGCCGATCACGAGTTCCCAGTCACCGGTTGCGCCGGAGATCACCTTGGGTTTCGGGGCGTCATAGGTCAGGTCGAGCATGTTGGGCGTCCTTTGGTCCTTGCTGCGCTAGGCTTCTAGGGCAGGTGCGGGATCAGGGCAAGTGCGTGCGGCCACGGGCGGTTGACGGGTCGGCGGGTGGACGTCCGGAGGGCGGCGAAGGTCGTCGTTGGATCAAAATGCATAATTGGTAAGATTACTTAACCAAAAAAGTTGCCGATAGGAAACTTTTGTCCTAAGTCAAAAGGTGTAAGGGTCCTTTGAAGCGGGGACCGGAATATCGAAGGGACGAGGGATGACAAAGCGTCTGGATCGCAGCGGTTTGATGGTTGCCGCCGAGCTTGTTTATTTTATTGAAGAACGCGCTTTGGTCGGGACCGGCGTGTCGGCGGATGCCTTCTGGAGCGGACTGTCTGGGATCGTCCATGATCTTGGTCCCCAGAATCGCGCGCTGCTGGCCAAGCGAGAGGCGATGCAGGCCCAAATCGATGCATGGCACATCGCCCATCGGGGACAGGACCACGACGCGGCGGCCTATAAATCCTTTCTGAAAGAGATCGGCTATCTGGTGCCGGAAGGCCCCGATTTCAGCGTCGAGACAACCAACGTCGATCCTGAAATCGCGCTGATCCCCGGGCCGCAGCTGGTGGTGCCGATCACCAACGCTCGGTTCGCGCTGAACGCGGCGAACGCGCGCTGGGGCAGCCTGTTCGATGCACTTTACGGCACTGACGCGCTGGGCGATCTGCCTGCGGGTGGCGGATACGACGCGGCGCGTGGCGCGCGTGTCGTGGCGCGGGCCAAGGCGCATCTGGATGCCGTTCTTCCTTTGCGGGGCGCGTCCTGGGCAGAGCTGACAGAGCTGTCGGTCACGGGCGGAGAGCTAAGGCTTGCCACCGACAAGGGCGCGGTCGGCTTGGTCGATGGCGGCGCTTTCGTCGGCTATAATGTGGACGATCTGGGCGACTGTCAGGCGCTCTTTTCGGTCAACGGTTTGCTGATCGAGGTCATTATCGACCGCTCTAGCGCCATCGGCAAAACCGATCCGGCGGGCATTTCGGACGTCTGGCTGGAAAGCGCGATGTCGGCGATCATGGATTGCGAAGACTCGGTCGCCGCGGTCGATGCCGAGGACAAGGTGCTGGCCTATTCCAACTGGCTTGGCCTGATGAAGGGCGATCTGGCCGAGGAGGTCACCAAGGGCGGCAAGACCTTCACCCGCAAGCTGAACCCCGACGCCGAATATCACACCCCGTCGGGCGGCACGCTGGATGTGAAGTGCCGCGCGCTGATGCTGGTGCGGAATGTGGGCCACCTGATGACGAACCCCGCGATCCTTGACCGCGACGGCCACGAAGTCGGCGAAGGCCTGTTGGATGCGATGGTCACCACGATGATCGCGATGCACGACCTGCAAAAGACCTCGGGCGCGCGCAATTCGGTCAAAGGCTCGGTCTATGTGGTAAAGCCGAAAATGCACGGCCCCGAAGAGGTGGCCTTTGCGGTGACGATCTTTGATCGGGTCGAGGCGGCGCTGGGCCTGCCCGCGAATACGGTCAAACTGGGCATCATGGACGAAGAGCGCCGGACCAGCGCGAACCTGCGCGAATGTATCCGCGCGGCGAAATCGCGCGTGGCCTTCATCAACACCGGTTTCCTTGACCGGACGGGGGACGAAATCCACACCAGCATGGAAGCCGGCCCGATGATCCCCAAAGGGGAAATGAAGAACGCCGCCTGGATCAAAAGCTACGAAGACCGCAACGTCGATATCGGGCTGGCCTGCGGTTTGCGCGGCAAGGCCCAGATCGGCAAGGGCATGTGGGCGATGCCCGACCGGATGGGCGATATGCTGGACCAGAAGATCGGTCATCCGAAATCCGGCGCGAACTGTGCTTGGGTGCCGTCCCCGACCGCAGCGACGCTGCACGCGACGCATTACCATCTGGTGGATGTTCTGGCCCGTCAGGCCGAGATCGCCAAAGGCGGCGCGCGCGGGTCTTTGGATGATCTGCTGACCATTCCGGCGGCGCGGGGACGCAATTTCTCGGAGGCAGAAATCGCGCGAGAACTGGAAAACAACGCCCAAGGTATCCTTGGGTATGTGGTGCGCTGGGTCGATCAGGGCGTCGGCTGTTCCAAGGTGCCGGACATCCACGACGTCGGCCTGATGGAGGACCGCGCGACCTGCCGGATTTCGTCGCAGGCGCTGGCCAACTGGCTTCACCACGGTGTCGTGACCCGCGATCAGGTCATGGACGCGATGAAAAAGATGGCCGCAGTCGTCGACCGCCAGAACGCGTCGGACGCGGCCTATCGCCCGATGGCGCCCGACTTTGACGGTATCGCCTTTCGGGCGGCCAGCGATCTGGTGTTTGACGGACGGGTTCAGCCTTCGGGCTACACCGAGCCGGTGCTTCACCGCCGGAGACTGGAACTGAAGGCGCAAGGTTAAGGAAAGAAAGGGTTTTCTCATGGCAGGCGTATCTCTGAGCAGAGCGCGGACGATCATCCGCAAGGCGATGGATCACGGCAAACAGGCGGGCATGAAGCCGCTGAGCGTCGTCGTTCTGGACGACGGCGGCCACGTGATCGCGTTCGAACGTGGCGATGGCGCCTCTCCGGGCCGGTTCGGGATCGCGCAGGGCAAGGCCTATGGCGCGGTCATGCTGGGCATGGCGGGCAAGGCGCAGATGGCGCGGGCCGAACAGCAGGCCTATTTCATGGCGGCCGTGAACGGCGTCTACGGCGGGCAGGTCGTGCCGGTGCCGGGCGGGGTTCTGATCCGTGACGGACGCGGCAAGGTTCTGGGCGCGGTCGGCGTGACCGGCGACACCAGCGACAACGACGCGGCGGCGGCTTTGGCCGCGCTGGAGGCGGTCAACCTGACGGGCGAAGCCTGACGCGAAGCTCTCTTGGGCCACGGATACCGATGCGGGCGGTCCAACGGACCGGCCGTGTCAGCGCAAAGTCGGGATAGCGGTCCAGCAGCCGCGACAGGGTGATCTGGGCCTCGGCCCGCGCAAGCTGCATCCCCAGACAGACATGCGGCCCCGCGCCGAACCCCAGTTGGGGGTTGGGACGGCGGTCAGGGACAAAGGTCTCGGGCGTGGGGAAGCGGTCGGGATCATGGCTGCCGCCAATCAGCATCGCCGAGAACCTTTCCCCCTTGCGGACCGGCTGCCCCATAAAGGTCGTATCGCGGGTCGCGAACAGCAGTTTTGTCATCATCACCGGCGAATAGAACCGCATCACCTCTTCCACGAATAGCGGCATCTGGTCGGGCGCGCGGCGCAGGCGGTCCCGCAAATCGGGTCTTTCCGACAGGGCGACGATCGCATCCCCGATCAAGTGGACCGTGGTTTCGTGACCGGCCACGAACAGCATGAACGCCATCGACAGCAGTTCGTCTTCGCTGAGCGAGCCGCTTTCCGTGTCCGCGATCTGGACCAGCGCTCCGATCAGGCCGGCGCGCAGGGTCCGGTCGCCCCCCAAGTCCCCGTCCCCCCGCGCGCGGGCAAAATAGCTGCGCAGGCGCCGGTGCACAGCGCCAAGCCGCAGGATCGACCACAGGGCCGAAGGGATCGAATTGGCCGAGGACAGCGGCGCCAGTCGCTTTATGAAAAACGGCCAGTCACCTTCTGGAATACCCAAGAGATGGCAGATGACCTCGAACGGGACCTGTCGTGTGTAGCCAGCCTTTAGGTCGATGTCCTGATCCGCCGCCAGAGCGTCCAACCGCCGGTCCGCGATGGCCGCGATCCGGGGGCGCAGGTCGTCGACGGTGACGCGGGCAAAGGCCCGATCCACGTGCCGCCGCAACCGCGCGTGGGTCTCGCCGTCCTGCACAAGCATGTTCAGCGTGAGCGGCCGCATCGAACGGGGCAGCCACCAGTACAGCCGGTCCATCGGTTTGCCGGTCGCCAGCTTCGGGTTGCGGACAAAGGTGTCGGTGTCTTTGAGCAAGGCGCGCACGGCGGCATCGGTGACGGCGAACCTCACACGGCCAAGGATCGGCAGCTTTACCTCTATCAACGGACCTTGGGCGCGCATCGCGGACAGGGTCGCGGTGGGGTCGGCAAGAAAGCCGATAGAGCCGAACTTTGGAGGCGACATGGCGGCCCCTTCAACAGGTGCACGAGGTTTCCGCAGCATGGCGTATTAAGGTATTTTACGCAACTTGGACTGGGTCTATAGTCAGCGTCGAATGAAGCAGGGAAACCAAACAGGGCTAGAAATGACGCGTCCGGTCATCGGTATCATCGGCAACCACCACTTGCTCAACGACGAATACCCCGCCCACGCGGGGGGTGCGATGAATTCATGTGCGGTGGCCCAAGTGGCCGAGTGCCTGCCGGTGATCGTCCCTGCCGATCCGTCGGTGGTCACTGTCGAGGATCTGTTGGACACCTGTGACGGTTTCCTGCTGACCGGCGGGCGCCCGAACGTGCACCCGAACGAATACGGCGAAGCGGAAACCCCCGCCCACGGCGCCTTTGACCGCAACCGCGATGCCATCACCCTGCCGCTGATCCGCGCCTGCGTCGAACGCGGCCAGCCGTTCCTTGGCGTTTGCCGCGGATTTCAGGAGGTCAACGTCGCGATGGGCGGCTCGCTCTGGCCCGAGATCCGCGATCTTCCCGGTCGCGACAACCACCGCATGCCGCCCAACGGCACCATCGAAGAAAAATTCGCCATGCGCCACGTGGTGTCCTTTGTCGAGGGCGGCCCGTTTCACCGTCTGATGGGCGCGCAAAAGGTCATGACCAACAGTCTGCACGGTCAGGGGATCAAGGCCGCAGGCGACCGCGTAGTGATCGACGGAACCGCGCCCGACGGCACGCCCGAGGCGATCTATATCGACGGCGCGCCCGGATTTACCCTTTCGGTTCAGTGGCATCCCGAATGGAACGCAGCCGCCGACCCCGTGTCGCGCCCGCTGTTCAGCGCCTTTGGCCAAGCCGTCCGTGACTGGCAGGCTCACAAGACCGGCACCGCGCGACTCCGCGCTTGACCTTCCCCCCGGTGGACCCCTTAGGCCCGTTCGAAATGGCTTTGAACGGAGACCGGAATGCATAGGGGATTGATCGCGGCACTGGCCGGCGCGGTGTTGGCGGGGGCGGGATATGTCTGGTTTTCACCCAACAAAGTCACCGCTCAGACGGCGCCTTCGGGCGGAACGGGCGAGCCTATGGTGTCGGTCATCCTCCCCGAGCTGGACGGCGACGCGCAGATCGGCGCCCGCGCTTTCGATACCTTTTGCGCCACCTGCCACGGACCAGCCGGAGCAGGGCGCAACGGCTCCGGCCCGCCCCTGATCCATCCGATCTACGAGCCGGGCCACCACGGCGACATGGCCTTTTTCATGGCCGCCCAGAACGGGGTGCAGGCGCACCACTGGAGGTTCGGGAACATGCCCCCCGTCGCGGGGATCAGCCAAGCCGAAGTCGGCTCGATCGTCGCCTATATCCGCGCGGTCCAGCGGGCCAATGGCATCGAATAGACTTGATTTGCAAAGCGGCGGCGGCCTAGAAGACTTTGATAGCGCTATCATCGGAGGGTGACATGAAGCGGTCCCGCATTAACGACATCATGGCAAACGCCGATCAGATGATCCGGTCCTACGGCTTTGTGCTGCCGCCTTTTGCCTATTGGTCGCCCGAAGAATTCAAGTCCAACGCCGCCCGCGCGCAAAATGTGATCGGGGCGCGTTGTGGTTGGGATATCACCGACTACGGGGCAGGGCGCTATGACGAGATGGGGCTTTTTCTGTTCACCCTGCGCAACGGACGGCTGGCCGATCTGCAGCGCGGAGGCGGCATGTGCTACGCCGAGAAGCTGTTGATTTCACGGCAGGATCAGCTTTCGCCCATGCATACCCATGTGATCAAGGCAGAGGATATCATCAACCGTGGCGGGGCCACGCTGGTGGTTGAACTGTTCGGGTCCGACGACAAGGGCGGCTTTGCCGAAGACAAGGGCGGCACGGTCTACTGCGACGGCATCCGTCGCGACTTTGCCCCCGGTGAAAAGCTAAAGCTCGCTCCGGGTGAAAGCGTCACCTTGATGCCGGGCGACTGGCACGCCTTCTGGGGCGAAGGCGGCGACGTGCTGATCGGAGAGGTCTCGACCGTCAACGACGACGAAACCGACAACGTCTTCCGCGAGCCGATCGGCCGGTTTGCCCATATCGAAGAAGACGTCGCGCCCACGCATCTGTTGGTCAGCGACTACCGCAAGTGGCTGGGCTAAAAGCCTAAATCGGCAAGGCGACGGTCGATTTGATTTCTTCCATCGACAACAGCGCGGTCACATTGTGGACCTTCACCTCTGAAATCAGGGCCTGATAGAACACATCATAGGCGCGGGCGTTCTTGACCCGCACCTTGAGGATATAATCGATATCTCCGGCGAGCCTGTGGGCCTCTTGGACTTCGGGGCGGGCGCGCAGCGCGGCAAGGAACTTTGCCTGCCACGCGACATCATGTTCGCTGGTGCGGATCAGCACAAAGAACGTGGCCTCAAATCCAAGCGCCTCGGCGTCCAGAATCACGGTCTGCTGGCCGATGACACCTGCCTCTTTCAGCTTGCGGATGCGATTCCAGACCGGTGTCTTGGACGAACCCACAGCGCGGGCGATATCGTCCAGTGACTGGGCCGCATCGCGCTGCATCTCGCTAAGGATTTTCCGATCCATATCGTCGATGCGAAACGCCATTCTCTTTTTCCTTCTGTCTTGGAACAAACGGCATCTTTGGCCGATAGGGTGGAACATACGTCCTTATTTGGAGACTGCAATAGCCAAAATATAGAACAATATTCTATATAGAGGGCAGAAACAGGAGCCCGCCATGCAGCATTTCCCGATCTTTCTGAACCTTGCAGGTCAACGTGTCGTCGTTTCAGGCGGGGAAGAGGCTGCGCTGGCCAAGCTGCGGTTGCTGATGAAGACCGAAGCAAGGATCGAGGTCTACGCTTCCGCGCCCGCCGCCGACGTTCTGCGACTGGAGGCAGAGGGCCGGATCGTCCTGCGTCTTCGGCCCCTGCGCGAAGGTGACGCCAAGGGGGCGGCTCTGGTCTATGGCGCCAACGAAGACGACCGCGAAGACGCCCGGATCGCCGCCATCGCGCGGGCGGAGGGGGCATTGGTCAACATCGTCGATAATCTGGACGACAGCGCCTTTATCACGCCCGCGATCGTGGACCGTGACCCCGTGACCATCGCGATCGGAACCGAAGGCGCGGCCCCTGTGCTCGCCCGTCAGATCAAGGCCGATCTGGAAGAGCGCCTGCCTGCGAACCTCGGCCTTTTGGCGCGGATTGGCATAGCCTTCCGTCAGGCCGCCGATGTCCTGCCCATGGGCCGCAAACGGCGCGATTTCTGGGGCGACTACTATAACGGTGCCGCCGCCCGCGCATTGGCCGAGTCCGGCGAAAGCGGTGTCCAGACCCTTTTGGGCGATCTCTTGGACCGTCATGTGATGGCTTCGCACCGCGAAGGTCACGTCGATCTGGTCGGCGCAGGCCCCGGCGATCCGGATCTTCTGACGCTCAAGGCCCGCAAGCTGCTGGATGCCGCCGACGTGGTTGTCTATGACCGGCTGGTGGCGCCGCAGATCCTTGAACTGGCCCGCCGCGAAGCGATCATGATCGACGCCGGCAAAGAGGGCTTTGGCACCTCGACCGCGCAGGACGACATCAACGACATTCTGGTCGCCCACGCCCGCGACGGTCATCAGGTTGTCCGGCTCAAGGCTGGCGACCCCACGGTGTTCGGACGTCTGGACGAGGAAATCGACGCGCTGGATGCGGCCGGAGTTTCCTGGGCCATCGTGCCGGGGATCACGGCGGCCTCTGCCGCTGTTGCCCAGATCGGCCAAAGCCTGACGCGGCGCGGTCGCAATTCGTCCGTCCGGTTCATCACCGGCCACGACACCAAAGGGTTCTGTGACCACGACTGGCAGGCGCTGGCCCGCCCGGGCGAGGTGGCGGCGATCTATATGGGCAAGCGCAGCGCGCGCTTTATCCAAGGCCGCCTGCTGATGCACGGCGCCGATCCCGCGACCCCGGTGACCGTCATCGAAAACGCCAGCCGGACCGATGCCCGCATCCTGTCGACCACGCTGTCGCGTCTGGAACCCACGTTGTCCGAGGCCGCTCTGACTGGCCCCGCTCTTACCTTCCTTGGCCTCGCCCCTCGTGCGGCGCTGGCCGCATCGACCGAACTCGAATTGCAAAGGGCCCTGTCATGAGCCGCCGTTTCACGCCCAAAGTCATCACCGCCAATGCGCTGCTGGAAGGCGACGTCGTCTGGCAGACCGCCGACGACCGCTGGACCCGCGACATCCGCGAAGCCGAGCTGATCGAGGACGAAGCCCACGCCGACATTCGCCTTCTGGACGCCAGTGCGCAGCGCAATGTGGTGGTCGGTGTCTATCTGGCCGACGCCAAGGCCGGCGCCGAAGGCCCCGAGCCCGTCCATTTCCGCGAAGCCTTCCGCACCCGCGGCCCGTCCAACTACGCCCACGGCAAGCAGGTAGAGGTCTAAGACTATGTATAAATACAACGACTTCGACGAAGCCTTTGTCCGCGAACGGGTCGAACAGTTCCGTGGTCAGGTCGCCCGCCGCATCGACGGCTCGCTGACCGAAGACGAATTCCGCCCCCTGCGCCTGATGAACGGGCTCTACCTGCAACTGCACGCCTATATGCTGCGCGTGGCGATCCCCTATGGCACGCTGAACCCCAGCCAGATGCGGCAACTGGCCTATATCGCCGAGCGTTGGGACAAGGGCTACGGCCATTTCACCACCCGCCAGAACATCCAGTACAACTGGCCAAAGCTAGAGGACGTGCCCGACATCCTCTCGGCGCTGGCAGACGTGGAAATGCACGCCATCCAGACCAGCGGAAACACCATCCGCAACGTGACGGCCGACCATTTCGCAGGCGCTGCGGCAGATGAAATCGAAGACCCGCGCCCCGTGGCCGAATTGCTGCGCCAGTGGTCCACCGACCACCCCGAATTCCAGTTCCTGCCCCGCAAGTTCAAGATCGCGGTGACCGGCTCTCCGAACGACCGCGCTGTGACACGCGCTCATGACATCGGCCTGCGCATGGTCCGCAACGACGCGGGCGAGCCGGGGTTCGAAGTCATCGTCGGCGGCGGTCTGGGCCGCACGCCCATGGTGGGCAAGGTGATCCGAGGCTTCCTGCCCAAAGCCGATCTGCTGCCCTATGTCGAGGCCGTGGTCAGCGTCTGGAACCTGCTGGGCCGCCGCGACAACAAATATAAGGCGCGGATCAAGATCACCGTTCACGAACACGGGCTGGAGGAAATCCAGCGTCTGGTGGAAGACCGTTTTGCGGAACTCCGCCCCGCCTTTGGCGGCGTCGATCAGGACCTCTTGACCCAGATCGAGGCCCAGTTTGCCCAACCGCACTATGTGGCCAAGTCCACCGCCGCCTTTGACGCCGCCCGCGCCGCGAACCCCGCATTCCGGTCGTGGTCGGACACCAACCTTGCCCAGCACCGGACCGACGGCTACGCAATCGTCACCGTGTCGATCAAAAAGCATGGCGCGACCCCGGGCGATGCAACCGCGGATCAGATGCGCGTGATGGCCGATTTGGCCGAAACCTACGGCCATGGAGAGCTGCGCATCAGCCACGAGCAGAACGTGATCCTGCCGCATGTCCACAAATCGGACCTTCCGGCGGTTTATCAGGCCCTGCGCGCCGCCGATCTGGCCACCGCCAACGTCGGCCTGATCAGCGACATCATCGCCTGCCCGGGCATGGATTACTGCGCCCTTGCGACCGCGCGGTCGATCCCCGTCGCACAGGAAATCGCCACGCGCTTTGACGAACTGAAACTGGAACACGAAGTCGGACCGCTGAAGATCAAGATCTCTGGCTGCATCAACGCCTGCGGCCACCACCACGTGGGCCACATCGGCATCCTTGGATTGGATCGCGCGGGCGTCGAGAACTATCAGATCACGCTGGGCGGCGACGGAACCGAAGACATGGTCGTCGGGGACAAGACCGGACCAGGCTTTGCCTATGACGAAATCACCGGCGCGGTCGAGAGGATCGTTCTGGCCTATCTGGAAGTGCGGACATCGGCCGAAGAGACCTTTCTTCAGGCCTACCGCCGCGTGGGGATCGGCCCGTTCAAGGCCGCCCTGTACGAACAGGGAGAAGAGGCCGATGCCGCATGATCTGTCAGTCCAGCAGCGCGTCGAAGCGCTGAACGCCCGCTATAAGCACCACGGCGCGACCGCGGTTCTGGACCACGCGTTGCGGGACGAACAAGTGGGCAAAATCGCGCTTGTGTCGTCCTTTGGCGCCGAGTCGGTGGTGCTTTTGCACCTTGTGTCGATCCTTGACCGGACGACGCCGATCCTGTTCATCGACACTGAAATGCTGTTCGCGGAAACGCTGGTATATCAACAGGATCTGGCCGAGAGGCTAAAGCTGCGCAATGTCCGCACCATCCGTGCCGACCGCGCCGAGGTGTTCACGCAGGACAACGAAGGCATCCTGCATCTGCACGACACCGACGCCTGCTGTGCGCTCCGCAAGACCGTGCCGCTGCAAAAGGCGCTGGGCGGGTTCGATGCGTGGATCACGGGGCGCAAGCGCTACCAAAGCACCAGCCGCGCCACGATCGATTTCTTCGAAAACGAAGACGACCGCCGGATCAAGGTCAACCCTCTGGCCCATTGGACCAGCGCCGACCTGCAGGACTATATCGCCGAAAACCGGCTGCCCCGTCACCCGTTGGTGTCCAAGGGCTATCCGTCCATCGGCTGCGCGCCCTGCACGACCCGGGTCAACGACGGCGAAGATCCCCGCGCCGGTCGCTGGCGGAACACCGAAAAGGAAGAATGCGGCATCCATTTTGTGAATGGCAAACTGGTTCGCGGCACCATCAAGGACGACGGCATCGCCGTCTGAGAGAGGAACGACATGACTGTGATCGTAACGGACGCGGGCTTTGCCGCGGATGACTTTGACGGGACGTTTACCCCGCTGGCCGATCTGGCTGCCAACGATGTAGACGGCGAGGCGGTCGATCTGGCGTCGAACGCCGATCCCGCGGCTTTGGCCGGTCGGCTTGACCGGATCTTGGCGATCCGCATCGATTTCCCCAGCTTTTCCGACGGGCGGGGCTTTACCATCGCCTGCCGGCTGCGGCATTTGGGATTTACCGGACGGCTGCGCGCCAAGGGCCATGTGATCGCGGACCAATACGCCATGGCGCGGCGCGCAGGCTTTGACGAGGTCGAGATCAGCGACGATCTGGCCGCCCGACAGCCCGCCGAACAGTGGTTGGCCCGCGCAAACTGGCGCGCCCATGACTATCAGTCGCGGTTGCGCGCCTGATCCGCCCCTTTTCTTGACCTGCATCAACGCATAAGAGGGCTGCGATTGACACATGACAGAGCTGAAGCCCGTGACCGAAGCGACCGCACAAAAAGTATCAAAGCCCGTGATGACCCCCGACGCACAGACCGTGACCGAGGTGCGCCACTACACCGACCGCCTGTTTTCCTTCCGCGTGACGCGGCCGCAGTCCCTGCGGTTCCGGTCCGGAGAATTCGTGATGATCGGCCTGATGGGCGAAAACGGACGGCCGCTGCTGCGTGCCTATTCCATCGCCTCGCCGTCTTGGGACGACGAGCTGGAGTTCTACTCGATCAAGGTTCCGGACGGGCCCCTGACCTCTAAACTCCAGCACATTCAGGTGGGCGACCAAATCATCCTGCGGCCCAAACCCGTGGGCACTCTGGTGCATGATGCGCTGGAGCCGGGGCGGCGGCTGTATTTCTTCTCGACCGGGACCGGGTTCGCGCCCTTTGCGTCGCTGTTGCGCGATCCCCAGACCTACGAAGATTACGACGAGGTCATCATCACCCATACCTGCCGCGAAGTGGCGGAGCTGACCTATGGGGCAGAGCTGATCGACAGCATCCGCAACGACGAGCTACTGGTCGAGCTGATCGGCGAAGATAACCTGAGCAAGCTGAAGTACTACCCCACCACCACCCGCGAAGAGAGCCCAAAGATGGGCCGGATCACGACGCTCATCGAAAACGGAGAGCTGTTCTCGGATCTGGGTGTGCCGCCGCTGGACCCCGAAAACGACCGCGCGATGGTCTGCGGAAGCCTTGCGTTCAACCATGACATCAAGGCGCTACTGGAAAAGGCCGGACTAGAGGAAGGGGCGAATTCCGACCCCAAGCAGTTCGTGATCGAAAAGGCCTTTGTCGGCGACGGCATCTGATCGCCGCAGTCGTCCGAAATGCAAAAGGGCCGCGTCGTCGACGCGGCCCTTTGTCGTTTCTGGCGCTCGGTCTTAGAGGCCGAGAGCTTCGCGGATCTGGGCGATCGTGGCCGCAACCAGTTCCGGGTTCGAACGAGCCGCGTTGACCGCATTGGTCAGAACGGTTTTCTGAACCGGCGACAGCGACGAGGTTTCGATCATCGCGATGACCTTATCCGCGTCAAAGTTTTCGGCGGTCAGCAGATCGGCCGGGCTCATGGCTTCTGCGGCAGCGGCTTCGGCAGCGGCGGCTTCAGCAGCGGCGGCTTCAGCGGCAGCAGCTTCGGCAGCAGCGGCTTCTGCAGCGGCGGCTTCGGCGGCAGCAGCTTCTGCAGCGGCGGCTTCGGCTTCTGCGGCGGCTACGGCGGCAGCCTCAGCGGCTTGTTGACCCTGATAATAGTCCCAGCCGAACCAGCCGGCGACAACGATGATTGCGGCAATAATGACAGCGCGCATTGTTAGTCCTTCCTAATAACCACGAGCCCCACCCACGGGACTTGGCCGTGCTATGACAGAACTCTGCGATCATAGGAAGCGATTTGCAGGCATCACAGGCCCGAAACCTAACGGAATCCCCGCTTTTGCGGTTGCAAGCGCAGGGGCGGGCCACTAGTTTGCAGCCCAAATTCGTACAATCAAAAGGACAAAGGCCATAGCCCGCAGACCTCACAACGCACCGCCCGTGCGTGACACCGGACCCCGAGTAAACGAAAAGATCCGCGCACCTGAAATCCGACTTATCGGAGCCGACGGCGAAAACGTCGGAGTGGTGACCCCCAGCCGGGCAATGGTTCTGGCCGAAGAAGCCGGGCTCGATCTGGTCGAGATTTCTCCGAACGCCACTCCGCCCGTCTGCAAGATCATGGACTATGGCAAGTTCAAATACGAGACCCAGAAAAAAGAAGCTGAGGCTCGCAAGAACCAGAAGATCATTGAAATCAAAGAGGTAAAGTTCCGCCCCGGGACCGATACCCATGACTACGATGTGAAGATGCGTTCGGTGTTCAAATTCCTCGAGAACGGCGACAAGGTCAAAATCACGCTGCGGTTCCGTGGCCGTGAAATGGCCCACCAAGAGCTTGGACGAGAGCTGCTGGAGCGTATCGCCGAGGACGTGAAAGAAGCCGCCAAGATCGAGAATATGCCGAAAATGGAAGGCCGCCAGATGATCATGATGATCGCTCCGGCGAAGTAATCTTCTGCAAATCGACCGACATCGGGCTGCCATTCGGCGGCCCGTTTTCGTTTTGCACCACAGGCGCTATGATGGGGGCAGGGTCGGGCCGCGGCTGCGATTGTCGCCGCGGCGGCGCCGATGCGTCGCAACACAGGAGTCGACCCGATGCCCGTAGAACCACTTGATTGGATTGCAATTTTCGGCGGTGCCGTGATCGCCTTCGTGCTGGGGATGGTCTGGTTCAGTCCCGCGATGTTTGGCAAGGCCTGGGTTCGTGGCAGCCACAATATCAAACCCCCGTCCAGCCCGCCCGTCGCCGCCATGGTGATCCTGTTCTGCGGGCTTCTGGTTTTGGCCGTGGCGGTCGAGGCCCTTTCGGCGGTGGCTTTGAACCGGACTGCGGGGCTTGTGGTGCTGGCTGCGGGATTGGTCGTGGCGGGCATGGATCTGTTCAGCCAGAAAGACGTGCCCGCGTCTGTCGTGGATGCGGCCTATGTCTGGGCCTGCGGGGCGATCATGATGGGCGCGTCAGCGATCCTGTAACCGTCCGGCGTCAGACTCTGACCAACATTGCTTCGTGCCGCTTAAGGCAGCGGCGTGCGGTGTTGCCATAGCTTTCGGGCATTGCGCGCAGTTCGGGAAAGAGGGTGAACAGCTCTTCCCGCGCGGCATCGGCAAGTGTTCCGATCGCGTGGCCGCCGGGGTGAAAGCTTTCGGTCGCCGTGCCCTCGGCATAGACGATTTCGTGTTCGTCAAACAGCATGTGGTAATAGGTGACCGAGCCGCCTTCCTCGGTGCGGATGCCCGCCTGTCCCGTCAAGTGCCGCGCGGCGCAGAGCACCTCTCGGGTGCCAAAGTAGAGCTCTGATTCGTAGCCGTGCAGCAGGAACCGGTGCTGCGGTGACACGCGCATGTCGCGCTCTTGTCCCATCAGGGTCCCGCCGGGCAAAAAGACCGGAGCCAGCGATCCAAGAGCAGGCACAGTGCGGTTGCCAATCCAGCGGATCGGCTGCAAGCCGTGGTCGCGGGTCACCACCATATCGCCGATCCCGAGGTCTTCGATACGGCGTTGTCCGCGCGGGGTGGCGATCAGGGTGCCCGCGGTAAAGCAGATGATCGACTCGATTTCCGAGAAGGTCAGGATGTTGCCGTTGTCCAGCACCACGGTGCCCGACAGGCCGCCCGCATTGTCGTTCGGGTTCGAGATGTTCAGCGTCGAAAGGTTGGCAAGTTTGCCCAGCTTCAGGACGTCGCCCTGGGTTTCGCCGCCTTCGCCGCCACGAATGGTGATGTTGCCGGTTTCGCCCAGATCTTCGAGCACGAAGAGATCGTCGCCGGTTCCGCCGACCACGCTGTCACCGTTGGAAAACGTCAGCGAGTCATTGCCAGCGCCGCCGTCGATGGTGTCCGCGCCTTTGCCGCCGGTGATGCTGTCGTTGCCGAGCCCGCCGTAAATCAGGTCGTTGCCCTCGCCACCATCGATTACGTCATTGCCCGAGATCGTCTCGACCACTTCGAATTTGACGTCGGTAACCCAAAGCGCCTGCGTCGTGGTGCCGCCGTTCGAATAGGCGATGTCGATCTTGTGGACGGGGCCCTGAACCGTGACGCGCACCGAACCGGCGATGCTGTTCGGGTCTTCGCTGGTGTTGCCGGCGGTGACCGTCTGGCCAGAGACCGTATCGTTGCCAAGCGCGGTCAGCTTGACCGGAATTTCATTGCCGTTGGCGTCGTAGGCACGGACGTTGACGATGTCCCGCCACGTCCCGCTGTCGACGTCGTTCAACAGAAAGCTGACGTTCTCGACCTGATTGCCGACCGTCGATCCCGAGGAGGGGTTAAAGGTCATGCTGGCCGTGACGTTCGGCCCTGCGCCGCCAGTTAGATACAGCGCCGAGTTCGCCGGATAGAGCCCGCCGTCCGTATACTGGTTCGACGTCGAGACAGAGATGCTCTGGTTGCCGCCGTTGTTGGTGAATTTGACGCTGACGTCGATTTCGCCGGTGTCTTGGGTAAAGCCAGAGGCCAGGTTTTGGCCGTTGGATCCCTGTTGCGACCATTTCAGAGTTTCGGTCGTGCGGACCGTGTCGGTCGTCGCGTCGCCGTAGATCGTGTCGTTGCCCGCGCCGCCAAAGACGGTGTCATTGCCTTTGCCCGCGATCACGCGGTCATTGCCGGCGCCCGCGTCGATGCGGTCGCCCATGCCGTTCGGTCCAGTGCCGATACCGTCGTCGACGCGGTCTCCGTTGGCGTCGCCCAGATAGCCCTTGTCGATGGTATCCGCGCCGCCGGTTCCATGCACCGTCCCGTCCGGCGCCGGCCAGTTCGCGGCATAGTCGTTATAGCTGAACACCGGATCTCCGGCGAGCACGTCAGGGTTCGAGTTGAACTGCATCACCTGATAGGACCGGCCGGTCACCAGCGGGACCTCGGAAATCAGGTAGTTGCCGGTCGCCGCGCCTTGTTCGACCTCGAATTGGGCGACTTGAAAAGTCTGGCCCGTCACGGTGTCCCGAAGCGTCCAGACCAGTTCGGCATCCACCGACGAATTGGTCGATGTGAGCGGCCCAAGCTGGACGGTCGCGGTCGCGGATTCGTTGCCGTTGTTGTCATCGTCGAGCGTCAGCCCTTCGATTCCCGGTTCATTGTCGGTGATAACGGCCATACCGGCCGCCGAGGCAGGGCCCGAATAGGTGGAATAGTTTCCGACACCAAACGAAAAAATCGTAGCGGGATCAACAGCATAGAATTTGATCGCGGCAATCGCCATTGCGTCTTCCTGCTCGTTTCCCTCCTGTTTGCCGGGTTGTTCGAGGGTCTGAAATACGACCCCTCCGCAGCTTAGGAGGCTGGAATTACTTTAATTTCCAGAGTGTTTTGCAGGATTTTTGGGGCCGAGCTTTGCCGGCAATGCGTCAAATTGTTGATGAATACTGCCCAAATATGGCGAAAATTGTCGGAATATCTCCTAAAGGCAGAGCGCCGCAGGACCGACTAGCCAATCGGATGCGCCCCGTTGGGGGCGCACCGTTTTCAAAGCTGGGTGCGAAGGCGCCAGAGGTCGGGGAAAAGCTCGACCTCTAGCATGCGGCGCAGATAGGGCACGCCGCCGGTGCCGCCGGTGCCGCGCTTCATGCCGATCACCCGCTCGACCGTGGTGACATGGTTAAAGCGCCAGCGGCGAAAGTAATCCTCTAGATCGACCAGCTTTTCGGCCAGTTCGTACAGCCGCCAATGGCCCTCGGGATCGCGATAGATCTTGGCCCATGCCTCTGTGATCGCGGCATTTTCTGTGTGGGGCTTGGTCCGGTCGCGGGCCAGTGCCTCGGCGGGCAGGGGAACCGTTTCGGCCAACAGCGACAGGGCCACGTCATAGAGTGACGGGGTCTCCATCTCGGCCCGCAGCGCCGTGGCCAGATCGGGGCGGTGATCATGCGGCGCGATCATCGCGGCGTTCCGGTTGCCCAGCGTGAATTCGATCATCCGGTATTGCCAGCTTTGGAAACCCGACGACTGCCCAAGGCTTTCGCGGAACCGTGTATAGTCGGAGGGCGTCATGGTCCGCAGCACATCCCAGGCCGAGTTCAACTGTTCAAAGATCCGGCTCACCCGCGCCAGCATTTTGAACGCGTGCGGATAGTCGCCCTTGGTCAGCGCGTCACGTGCCGCCGCCAGTTCGTGCAGCGCCAGACGCATCCAAAGCTCTGAGGTCTGGTGCTGGATGATAAAGAGCATTTCGTCATGCGCGTCGGACCGCGGGTGCTGGGCGGTCAGGATGGCATCAAGGCCAAGGTAGTCGGTATAGGACATACGTCCGTCGAACGACATTTGCGCGCCGTGGTCGGCGGGATCGGTGGATCGGGTCATCTTTGAAAAACCTAATGGTAACAGAGGGAAGGACGGCGGATGGCACGATGTGCCAGCAGTCTATCCTCGCCCGTCGCACACTCCAAGCCGCGACAGACGGTGCCAGCACGACACCCACGCCGACGGACCGCACAGCGGCAGTCCCAAGGTCGATTTGGCGGTGTTGGTCGATCCGGTCATGGGGCGATGTTAGTCTTCGTCAGGTGGCAGGTCCAGCGCCGCGGCGGGGCGATCCCGCCGGTCGGGCGCGAATGGCGGGGGTCAGGTCACTCGGGCGCGGCGCTTGTATTCGGGGCGGTCCCACAGCCGGTTGTTCATCACATCGGCAATGATTTCAACGGCACGGTCCACGTCGGCTTCGTCCACATAGAGCGGCGTGAAACCAAAGCGCATGATGTCGGGCGCGCGGAAATCGCCGATGACCCCGCGTGCGATCAGCGCCTGCATCGCGGCGTAACCGTCTGGGAAGGCAAAGGAAATCTGGCTCCCGCGTTCTGCCGGATCGCGCGGGCTTGCCAGCAAAAGCATCGGGCAGGTGGATTCGATACCCTTGACGAACCTTTCGGTCAGGTCGATGGACTTTGCGCGGACGTCGGCCATGGTGGTCATGTCCCAGATGTCCATCGCACATTCCAGCGCGGCCATGGCCAGCACCGGCGGCGTGCCGACGCGCATCCGTTCGATCCCCGATCCCGGTCGATAATCGAGGTCAAAGGCAAAAGGCGACTCGTGTCCCAGCCAGCCCGACAGCGCGGGCCGCGCGGTTTTGGCATGTCGCGGCGCGACGTAGATGAACGCTGGCGCACCGGGGCCGCCGTTCAGGTATTTATAGGTGCAGCCGACCGCGAAATCCGCGCCAGCGCCGGACAGGTCGACCTCCAGAGCGCCCGCCGAATGGGCAAGATCCCAGATCGCCAGCGCGCCCACCGAATGGGCCTTTTTCGTGAGCGCCGCCATGTCGTGCTTGCGGCCAGAGCGATAGTCGACCTCGGTGATCATGATCGCGGCGACCTCGTCGGTGATGGCTGCCTCGACCTCGTCCGGCGCGACGACACGCAATTCGTGGCCCTTGTCCAGCGACCTGATCAACCCGTCCGCCATATAAAGGTCCGACGGGAAATTGCCGCTGTCCGAAATCACAACCCGACGGTCGGGCCGCAGTTCCAAGGCCGACGCAAGCGCCTGATAGACCTTGATCGACAGCGTGTCCCCAAGCACGACAGATCCCGCCTCTGCCCCGATCAGCCCGCCGATCCGGTCGCCAAGCGCGGTGGGTTGCGCCATCCAGCCCGCGCCGTCGCGCCCGCCACGGTTCCAGCCGGTGATCAGCATGTCGCCCCATTCGGCCTCCATCGCCTGCGTCATTCGCGCGGTGGCGGCTTTCGGCAGCGGGCCAAGGCTGTTGCCGTCCAGATAGACCATGCCCTCTGGCAGGTGGAAGCAGGCTTTCGTGGCTGCAAAGTCGGTCATGGTGGCCCCCGTTCGATTACCGCCCGAAGCTATGTTCGGGCTCGGGGCTTGTCCATGGTCAAAGAAACCCCCGCCGGCCAGAGGCGGGCGGGGGTCAGGGTCGTTTGGTCCGGTCGG
>JALQXR010000160.1 GCA_023263105.1 Marivivens sp.
CTGATTCGGGCTTGGGGTTGAAGGATCGCGCCCGCTTTCCTAAACTATAGGTGAGCAGAACGACGAGCCAGCAACCGGCCGATAGGTGAACCAGATGAAAGCATTTGCAGCAATTTTGATCGCGGCCACGGTCTTCCTTGGCGGCTGCAACACGATCGCCGGTATCGGAGAGGACATCTCGGACAGCGCGCGCGGCGTGCAGGGGTTGTTCTAGGCCCGCTCAGACCAGAGCGGTCACCCACAGGATCGTCGCGTCTTCGGCGCTGGTAGAAATCACGTTATGCCCCATCGACGCGTCGTAATAGGCGCTGTCGCCGCGCTTCATGTCGGCGGGTTCATAGAATTCGGTGTAAAGCCGGATCGTTCCCGTCAGGACGAAGAGGAATTCTTCGCCATCGTGGCGAACCCATCCGTCGAATTCATCGAAACTGCGGGCGCGGATACGGGCCCGATAGGGCAGCATGTTCTTTTTCGACAGCTGATCGGCCAGCAGTTCGTGTTCGTAGGTCGTGGTGATATGGGCGCTGCCTTCGCCTTGGCGGGTGACAGCCATGCGGCCATTGACCTGACCTTTGGACGCAGGGGTGAACAGTTGCGGCACCGAGATCTCTAGCCCCGTGGCCAGTTTCTTTAGCGCCTCATAGGTGGGCGACATCTGGCCGTTTTCGATCTTTGACAGGGTCGACCGCGCCAGACCCGCCTGCTGTGCCGCCTGTTCCAGCGTCCAGTGCCGCGCTTTGCGCAGTTCACGCACCCTCTGTCCCAGATCCAGCGGCTGGGCCAGTTCGTGGACTCCGTTTTCGCGGGCGATACGGATGAGGGATTTCGGATCACGATTGGTCATGACGTCCTATATCCGCCCGACCTACGGGCTTGCAACTGCACTGGTGTCGGACTAGCCAAAGACATGACGTCAGCCCCCGTTTCCTGCCCCAGCCCGTTCAACCTTGCTGCCTATGTGCTGACAGCGGGGCTTTCGACGCCCGAAAAAGCGGCACTTTGCGTGCTGTCGCCGGACGGGGCCGAGGTGATGCGCTACGCCGATCTGCGGCAGAGGATCCTTGGCACCGCGACGGGGCTTTTGCAAAACGGACTGCGGGTCGGCGACAGGGTGTTGATGCGGCTTGGAAACACGCCGGATTTTCCTGTCACCTATCTTGGAGCGATTGCCGCCGGTCTGGTGCCGATCCCGACGTCCTCCCAGCTGACTGCGACCGAGGCCACGGCCATCGCCCGAGAGACCTCGCCCGCGCTGGTGGTCGCAAGCCCCGATGTCGCCCTGCCCGATCATCCCGCGCCGGTGCTGTCGCTGGACGTGCTGCGTGGCTTTGCCAACCTGCCGCCCGCCGACTTTGCAATGGGTGATCCGGATCGTCCGGCCTATATCATCTATACTTCGGGCACGGGCGGCCAGCCCCGCGCCGTGGTGCACGCCCATCGTGCGATCTGGGCCCGCCGGATGATGTGGGATGGATGGTATGGCCTGACCGCCAGCGACCGGCTGCTGCATGCGGGGGCGTTCAACTGGACCTATACTCTGGGCACCGGACTGATGGACCCTTGGGCGATCGGCGCGACCGCGCTGATACCTGCCGCCGGAACAAAGCCCACAGAGATTCCGGCGCTGATGCTGACCCACGGCGCGACCATCTTTGCCGCCGCACCGGGCGTGTATCGCCAGATGCTGCGGGCCCGGATCCCTGCCCTGCCCGCCCTGCGCCACGGCCTCAGTGCCGGAGAAAAGCTGCCCGCCACCATCGCCGCGGCGTGGCATTCGGCCACCGGAACGGTGATCCACGAAGCCTATGGAATGTCCGAATGTTCGACCTTTGTGTCCGGATCGCCCGCGCGGCCCGCGCCCGAGGGCAGCCTGGGCTTTGCGCAGGACGGACGCCGGATCTCGCTTCGCCAGAACGGGGCCGAAAGCGACCCGGGTGTCATCGCCGTCCACCGCAGCGATCCCGGCTTGATGTTGGGCTATATGGGGCAACCCGAAGAGACAGCCGCGCGGTTCGACGGCGACTGGTTCCTGACCGGAGATATCGGCCACAGGACCGCCGATGGCGCGATTGCCTCTCAGGGTCGGGCCGATGACATGATGAACGCGGGCGGCTACCGCGTCAGCCCGATCGAGGTGGAAGCAGCGCTTGCCACCCATCCCGAGGTCCAAGAAGCCGCCGCGACCGAAGTCACCGTCAAGGACGGCGTCAGCGTGATCGCGGCTTTTTACACCGCCGCCGCGCCGGTCCCCGATGAGGCGCTGGCCGCGCATGCCGCGGCGGTGCTGTCGCGATACAAATGCCCGCGCCTTTATGTGCATGTCGATGCGCTGCCGCGCGGGGCGAACAACAAACTCCTGCGCCGCGTCCTGCGCCAGAACTGGGAGGCCGACCATGGTCAAGCTTGATATTCTCTCCGATCCGATCTGCCCTTGGTGCTATATCGGCAAAGCCAACCTTGACCGCGCGCTTGAACGGGCGGGCGACCATCCCTTTGCCATCGAATGGCATCCCTTCCAGCTGAACCCCGACATGCCTGCGGCAGGTATGGATCGTCGCGCCTATCTAGAGGCAAAGTTCGGCGGCAAGGACGGCGCGGTCAAAGCCTATGCGCCCGTGGTCGAACACGCCAAAAAGGCGGGGCTGACCATCAATTTCGAAGCGATCCAGACCACGCCCAACACGCTGGACGCCCATCGGTTGATCCATTGGGCCGGACTCGAGGAACGTCAGACGCCGGTCGTTTCGGGGCTGTTCCGCGCCTATTTCGTCGATGGCCGCAATATCGGTGACGCGGTCGTTCTGGCCGACATAACTGACCCGCGACCGCGACACCCATTCGCGCCAGATGGGCGTGAATTCGGTCCCCACCTTTATCGTCGGACAACGCCATGCCGTGCCCGGCGCCCAGCCGCCCGAGCTTTGGGACAAGGTCATCGCGGACATCCGCGCCCAAGCGGAAGACCAAAGCTGACATGACCCGAATGTCCCATGTCTCCAAGCCGGAGTTCATCGCCGGCATGGGGATGATGATGGCGCTAGTCGCCTTTTCGATCGACAGCGTCCTACCCGGCATGGGAACAATCGGGCTGGCCCTGTCGCCACAGGACCCAAGCGCGGCCCGCTGGGTCGTGACGTCCTTTGTTTTGGGGCTTGGGCTTGGCACTTTGGTCACGGGGGCCCTGTCCGATGCCTTTGGGCGCAGGCCGGTGATGTTCGGGGGCGCGGTCGTCTATGTGGTCGGAGCCGCCGCCGCCGCGCTGTCCAGCAGCCTAGAGATGTTGTTGTTGTCGCGCGCGTTGATGGGGCTGGGCGCGGCAGGTCCGCGCGTGGTGACCATGGCGGTGATCCGCGACCTGTATTCCGGCCGGTCCATGGCCCAGCTCCTGTCGCTGGTGAACCTTGTGTTCACACTCGTTCCGGCCATCGCTCCGTCAATCGGAGCGCTGATCATCGCCTTTTACGGCTGGCGCGGCGTCTTTGTCGCCTGCGTGGTGTTCGTGGCGGCGATTTCAATCTGGTTTGGTCTGCGCCAGCCCGAAACACTGGCCCCCGAACACCGGCGCCCGCTGCAGGTGAGCCGGTTTAGCTCTGCCGTGGTCGAACTGGTGTCGAACATGACCGTGGTTCGCGCAACGCTGACGCAGATGCTGGTCTTTGGGATGCTGTTCACCATGCTGTCGACGGCGCAGCTGATTTTTGACGGCATGTTCGGTCAGGGCGACACCTTTCATTTCTGGTTCGGAGGGATGGCTGTCGTGTCGTCCTCTGCCTCGGTGATCAATGCAAAGCTGGTGGTGCGGCTGGGGATGCGGGCCATGATCCGCGCGGTGCTGATCGCGCAGGTCGCCCTGTCATTGGTCATGGTCCTGTCCATGGCCGGCTTTGACAACGGCCCCTTGCTGTTTTCGGTCTTTGTCATCTGGACCACGTCGCAGTTTTTCATGGCCGGCATGACCATGGGCAATCTCAACGCCTTGGCGCTGGAGCCGATGGGCCATATTGCGGGCATGGCCGCTTCGGTGATTTCATCGGTGGCGACGGTCGGGGCCGTGGCGATCGCCGGTGTGATCGGAGCGTTCTTTGACGGCACGCCGCTCTACCTTGCGGTCGGCACGATGATCTGCGCGCTGCTGGGGCTGGTGCTGATGCACGGCGTGCGGCGCTTTAGTCCGGACGAAAGCTAGGCCCCCGCGCCTGCCTTCGCTTTGTCGGCAAGATCGCGGGCAATCGCGAAGGCGCCTTTGATCTTGTCGCTGTCTTTTTTCCAGTCGCGCCGAACGATGATCTTGTTGTCCTTGACCTTGGCCAGTCCGCGTTGGTCATTGATGAAATCGACCAGCCCCTTGGGCGAGGCGTATTTGTCGTTGTGGAACCGGATCGTCGCGCCCTTTGGCCCGCCGTCCAGATGGCTGATGCCCGCGCGTTTACACATCGCCTTGATCCGCACTACCAGCATGAGCGTGTTGACCTCTTTGGGCAGAGCGCCGAAACGGTCGATCAGTTCCGCGGCGAAACCTTCCAGTTCGACTTTCGTGGTCAGGTCCGACAGGCGACGATACAGCCCCAGACGCACGTCCAGATCGGGCACGTAGTCGTCGGGGATCAGCACCGGAACCCCCAGATTGATCTGCGGAGCCCAATGGCCGTCGTCGTCCAACATGCCCTCGGACTTGCCGGATTTGATGCGCGCGATTTCGTCCTCGAGCATCTGCTGATACAGCTCGTAGCCCACTTCGCGCATCTGGCCGGACTGCTCTTCGCCCAACAGGTTGCCCGCGCCGCGGATATCAAGATCCTGACTGGCCAGCGTAAAGCCCGCGCCCAGCGTATCGAGGCTGCCCAGCACCCGCAGGCGGCGTTCGGCCTGTGGCGTCAGCTTCGCCCGCGGCTGGGTGGTCAGATAGGCATAGGCGCGGGTCTTTGACCGGCCCACGCGGCCACGGATCTGATAGAGCTGCGCCAGACCGAACATATCCGCCCGATGCACAACCATCGTGTTGGCGGTCGGGATATCAAGGCCGGATTCCACGATGGTCGTCGCCAGCAGAACGTCGAATTTCCCGTCGTAAAAGGCGTTCATCCGGTCGTCCAGCTCTCCGGCTGCCATCTGGCCGTGGGCCACGACGACCGTCACCTCGGGCACCTCGCGGCGCAGCCAGTCCTCGATCTCGGCCAGATCGCTGATCCGAGGCACGACGTAGAACGACTGGCCGCCGCGATAGTGTTCGCGCAACAGGGCCTCGCGGACGGTGATCGTGTCGAATTCGGACACATAGGTCCGGATCGCCAGACGGTCGATGGGCGGGGTGCCGATGATC
>JALQXR010000161.1 GCA_023263105.1 Marivivens sp.
CCTGCGCTGCCTTCTCGGGCTCCGGCGTGGACTCTGGTGTCGGTGCTGGCGCGCGCTCGGGCAGGGGCGGTTTCGCGGGGCTTGCGCCGGCGGCCTTGGGCTTCGAGGTCGACGACCTTGGTGGCGCGGTGCGCAGCGCGACGGCGTTCAGGAACTTTGGCGGGTCGTTGTCGGCCAAAGCCGCAGCCCCGTCGCTGATGCCGCGCAGCAGGTCGTCCAGCCAGCCTTCGTCCGCTTTCGCAAAATCGGACAGCACATAGCTTGCCACGCGGTCCTTGTGGCCCGGATGGCCGATGCCCAGCCGAACGCGGTCATAGTGTTCACCGATATGGGCGTGGATCGACCGAAGCCCGTTGTGCCCCGCGTGCCCGCCCCCCGACTTTACACGGCACTTGGCAGGGGCAAGGTCCAATTCGTCATGGAAAACAATGACATCCTGCGGCTCGAGTTTGTGAAACCGCATTGCCTCGCCCACCGATTGACCCGACAGGTTCATAAAGGTCGACGGCTTCAGCAGCAGGATCTTGTCGTGGCCCAGCCGCCCCTCGGACACCTCGCCCTGAAACTTTGCGCGCCACGGGCCAAAGCCGTGGTCCGACGCGATGCGGTCCACGGCCATAAAGCCGATATTGTGGCGGTTCCCGGCGTATTTGGCCCCCGGGTTTCCTAGGCCGACAAACAGTTTCATGCCGGCAACTTAGCCAAACCGGAACCAAGGCGCCAGAAGGCTAGTGGGCCGGTTTGATGAAGGTCCCGTTGCGCAGGTCCTTCATCGCTTGCTCTAGTTCGGCGCGGGTGTTCATCACGATCGGGCCGTGCCACGCGACCGGCTCTTCTATGGGCGCGCCCGAAATCAGAAGGAACCGGATGCCGTCTTCGCCCGCCTGAACCGTGACCTCGTCGCCGGTGCCAAAACGGATCAGCGTGCGGTTGCCCGACATGTCGCGAATGTTGACCTCTTCGCCCAGGACTTCTTTTTCCAGCAGCACGCCCTGCGGCGCCGAGGCATCCGAGAACCGGCCCGAGCCCTTGAAAACATAGGCAAAGGCGCGGCGGTAGGTGTCGATCTTGAACGTCTTGCGGACCCCTGCGGGGACGTAGATGTCCAGATACTGCGGGTCGGCGGCGATGCCGTCCACAGGCCCCCGACGCCCCCAGAATTCGCCCACGATGACTTTGACGCGGGTGCCGTCGTCATCGATGATTTCGGGGATCTCCTTGCCCTTGACGTCCTGATAGCGCGGGGCGGTCATCTTTAGGCTGCCGGGCAAGTTCGCCCAAAGCTGGAACCCGTGCATCTGACCGGCAAGGTTTCCTTTCGGCATCTCTTGGTGAAGGATGCCCGACCCCGCTGTCATCCACTGAACATCGCCCGCGCCAAGCGTCCCAGAGTTCCCGAGGCTGTCGCCATGTTCGACCGTTCCCTGCAGGACATAGGTGATCGTTTCGATCCCCCGGTGGGGATGCCACGGGAAGCCGCGCAGAAAGTCCTGCGGGCGGTCGTTGCGGAAATCGTCGAACAACAGAAAGGGGTCAAGCTCGCTTGGGTCCTGAAACCCGAAAGCGCGGTGCAGCTTGACGCCTGCGCCTTCCATCGTGGGCATGGCTTTGCGGACTTCGAGCGTGGGGCGAATGGACATGGCTGGTCTCCTTTGACTGAAAGATAGGGCAGGGCAGGGGGTGCGGCAAATGTCGTTGCTGTGCAGCCGCGCAGAGCCGACTTGCGGTCATGCGGGGCTGGCTTTGGGGGGCGACATTGGATAGGCAGAGCGCGTCCGGTCCATACCGCACCGAAACCACAGGGAAGCCGCCATGTTCAAAGCCGACGCAGAGGGTGTCTATGCCCGCGCCTATGCCTCTCCTGCACGGCGAGGGTTCGCATATGTCATGCTGGTGGCGCTGGGGTTGATGCTGCTGTTGCTGGTGTTCCGCGAGCCGCCGTCAGTGCCGCTGGCCTTTGCGATGGGGGCGATCGGGGTGCTGTCGCTGGTGCTGGCAGAGCGGCTGCGGCGCGCGACCCGCCTAGAGATCCGGCTGACCGACGCGGGCCTGTCAGATAGTTCGGGCGCGGTTCTGGTCGCGATGGACGACATCGTCGCGGTCGAACGCGGCAGCTTTGCATTCAAGCCGTCGAACGGTTTCCTGATCGTCACCCGCACGTCGGCCCCGCGATCCTGGGCGCCGGGTCTTTGGTGGCGCTTGGGCAAGCGGGTCGGCGTGGGCGGAGTGCTGCCCTCGGGTCAGGCAAAGTTCATGGCCGAAGCCATCGCCATGACCATCGCGGGCCGCGGCTAGGGCCGCCTAGCAGGTCGCCGTCGAAAGCGTCCCGCGGTCCAGATCGTTCCAGCACAATTGCGGGGCAAAACGCGGACGGGTCACCACAAAGTTTTCAAAGGTGAAGTCGTCCATGACCCGCCCGAACGGCGATGTGTAGTCGACCCAGTTCTGGACCAGCACCACGACCTCGCCTGCGGGAATCGACGGCAGGCGGCCGGCCATGTTTACCAATTGGGCCGAGGTCAACGGCTGGACGCCATTGCTCGCCTTGGACCAGCGCACGCGGTAGGCGCGTGATGACGGGTCCTGACTGATCACCGTCAGCCGCAGCGACGACCCCGTGGATACGCGCGTCAGGCGGCTTTGCAGCACCGAAAGATTGGTGATGTAGGACGGTGTGACATAGCCTGTCTCGCGGCTGAGCGCGTCCGAAATCGTGTAAGCCGCCTTCAGGTTCAGCGTCTTTGAATGGTAGGCGTCGTAATAGACATAGGTCGCCATGAACGCCCACATCAAGAGCGGGAAGATGATGACCGTCTCGACCGAGATACTGCCCTCCTCGCGCCGGAGAAAGCACCCGATACGGTGTTTGAAAGAGCGTGGCATGTCACAAGGGCTCCATTACGAAGGCGCTGACAGCGACCAAAGCATAGGTGTCCTGACCGCCGGTGCGGGGCAACTGAAAGCCCAGTCCGGTTGTCGGGAACATGGGGCGGAACAGCGAACAGACGCGGATCAACATGATCTGGTTCTGGCTGCCGTTGCGGAACTGGCGGACCGGCTCGAACGGTTCAAGCGTATCGACACAGTCCGGCGCCGGATCGATCGACGTGGCGACACGGGTGTTGATCGGCAACATCTCGATCCGCATGTTCACAAAGCAGTCGGGGATGATCGACGTATGGCTGCAAATCATCCGTTTGACGTCGTCATGCGTCGGTGCGGTGGCGGTGTTGATCTGGATGTCCCGAACGGCAAGGTCCAGCGCACGTTCCAGCATAGAGTTTCGCGCGTTCATCACTCCCATCTCGATCGCCGAGACGAGAAAGATGATGAAGGCGGGAAAGAGGATCGCGAATTCGATCGTCGCGGCGCCAGAGTCGGCGCGGCAGAAACGACGCAGGTATGAAACGAGCGGGCGCATCATTGGATCAACTTCAACTGGCGAATATCGGTCGCGATTGCAGAAAACGCCGTGGCGATAGCTGTCCCGCTCACGTCGAAGTAATGGCTGGGTGAACTCGCGCAGCTGGCCAGAGTCTCTTGTCCATGAAAGGAGGCCTCGAAAGAGACGGTGTAGACGATCACCCCCGCCGCCTTGGCCGCGTTGCAGATCGCATCCAGCCGCCGGTCGGCTGCGTCGCTTTCGACGACTGAATCAAGGGCGTAGTAGGTCTCGATATAGGTGGCGTAAGAGATCTGGCCGCGTTGGTAGGGCTCTGCAAACAAATAGCTGTAGATCCGCGTCCGCACCCAAGTCGCAAAGACATCCTGCCAGCTCAGGTGGCGCACCACGTTCGTGTGGTCGATCCCTCGTCCGGGTTGATAGGCCTCTCCGGTCAGGTTGACGTAGGCGGGGAAGCCCTGCGGATAGTTGCGGACCGAATTCGACGACTGCCCAAGCCAGAAGAACCGGTCATCGGTAAAGTTGTTGGGTGTGTTGTTGTCGGATATGCGGATCGAAATGCGGTTCTGAGGCACGCTCCCCCATGCCTGAGTGGCGCTTTGCTTCCAGACCCAAACCGTCGAAAGGTCGGTCTTGAACCGGCTGGCAAGGTCATATTCGGTTGTATTTTCGCCGTCGGTCATCAGAACGAGGACCTTTAGCACGTCGTCGGTGGTGATGTTCAGCGGGCGACCGGCGACGGGGCTGGAATTGCCGACGATGTTGCGGACCATGGTGCGGGTGCTGGTGTCCAACAAAGCCACGCCCCATTTCGCGCCAAGGTCGATCGCCGTGTTCCCGAAGGGCGCCAGCGAGTTGATCGCATTGTGCAGCGCGGTGTTCGATGTCGAATGAACCACGATCTGATTGAGCGTGCCCGGATAGCACCAGGGCCGCGTGATCGGTGTGGCGTTGGTGTTGGTCGACGCGCCGTAGTCGAAATGTCCCACGCGGGCGTAAAGACGGCTCAGGTCCAGACCGGTGGTGGTGAAACTGCTGTCCGGAAACAGAGGGCAGGCGGAATAGGTATGCGTGGCCGACAGGTTCATCTGGTTGGTGATCGCAGGCCCCGGATTGACCACCGCGCTGTAGGGGATCATCGAAACGCTCACCAATCCCGCGGTCGAAGACGTAGAGTTATTGGCAAGCACGGTATCGACAAAGGTCCGCGCCGCCGGCTTGAGGTTATCGAACCTGCGGTCGGACAACATGGACGAAGAAATGTCCAAGACCAGCGAAATTTCAACATTGCTGATCCGCTCCTCGGCCGTGCTGCTGGCCGGCGCGACCAATTCGTCCACGCCAAGCAGGCGCATGAAATATGTGTTTACGGGCGCCCATGCCGTGGCGTTGACCGACCGAAAGTTGATCCCCTGTTGGACTGTCGGCGCTCCGTCGAGCGTTCCCAGCAGGCCGGTCATGGTCAGATAGTCGCGAACAACCGCGTCGGGCGACTGGGTCTGGTCAAGGTCCGCCGCCGCAAGCACCGCGCGGTCCAGACTGCCCTGCAGCCGAACCCGAGCCTGTTCATAGCGCATCACGTCGACCGCGATGCCGCAAACCGCCAGAATAAGTATAAATATAAAGAGGCCAAAGATGATCATCCCGCCGTCTTCTTGGCGAATGACCCTCGACAACCAGCTTCTCACCCGAAATTGCACGGGGGATACGCACTTTGAATAAATGCAGCGCATGGTCCCAGGCTCCGAACCCGAATAGAAATCAGACACCCCTGCCCGGCCAAGTTTCTGACACACTCACGTGGCGGAATTGTGTCCAAGACGGGCAAGAAATCGGCTTAAATATTTGTAAATACAGAATTATTTAGAAATTTCAGTGGGATTGTC
>JALQXR010000162.1 GCA_023263105.1 Marivivens sp.
ACCAGTCCGCGTGCCACGGAACGACCCCTGGGTGGTGCGGGGGCTTGAGGAAGAGCTGGTCGTGCCAGAGGCGCAGGCCCTCGCAGCCGAGGGCGCAAGGGTGATCGTCGCCGACATCAACCTCGAGGCCGCCCGCGCGGTGGCAGAGCGGATCGGCGGAACCGCAATCGGATGCGACGTGGCCAACAATGGCTCGGTGGCGCAGTTGGCCTATGACGCGACCGACCTGTTCGGGGATCTGGACATCCTCGTGAACAACGCGGGCGTCACCCACCTGCCCCAACCTCTGGAAGAGGTCAGCGAAGCCGACTTTGACCGCGTGCTGGCCGTGAACGCGAAATCTGTCTACCTGACAGCCCGCCATTTCGTGCCCGCGATGAAGTCGCGCGGCAAAGGCGCGATCCTGAACATCGCCTCGACCGCGGGTGTAAGCCCCCGCCCCCGCCTGAACTGGTACAACGCCTCGAAAGGCTGGATGATCACCGCGACCAAAACCATGGCGGTCGAACTGGCCCCCCATGGCGTCCGCGTCAACGCCCTGAACCCCGTGGCCGGCGAAACGCCGCTCTTGCCCAGTTTCATGGGCGGCGACACACCGGAACTGCGGGCAAAGTTCCTCGCCACCATTCCGATCGGGCGGTTTTCGACCCCGCAGGACATGGGCCACGCGGCGGTTTTCCTGTGCTCGGACGAAGCGTCGATGATCACCGGCGTCGCTCTCGAGGTGGACGGAGGCCGCTGCATTTGAAACCCGGACCGCGCAACCTGATCACGGATGTCGACGGCCTGCTGGTCGGTCACTCCTCGGACCCGCGGATCAAGACCGGCGTGACGGTGCTGACCGCCGACCGGCCCTTTACCTGCGGCGTCCATGTGATGGGCGGCGCGCCGGGCACCCGCGAAACCGACCTCCTTGCGCCGGACAAACTGGTCGAGCAGGTCGATGCGCTGGTCTTGTCGGGCGGCTCGGCCTTTGGACTGGGCGCGGCGGACGGCGTGATGGAGGGCCTGCGGGCCAAGGGACGCGGCTTTGCGGTCGGGCCGCATCGGGTCCCGATCGTGCCGGCGGCGATCCTGTTCGACCTGACCAACGGCGGCGCAAAGGACTGGACCACCTCGCCCTATCCCGCGCTGGGCCGCGCGGCGCTGGATGCCGCGGGCACCAAGGTCGAACTTGGCACCGCCGGAGCGGGCACCGGCGCGACCACCGTCAACCTAAAGGGCGGGATCGGGTCGGCCTCTGTGGTGCTGGCCTCTGGCCATAGGGTCGGCGCCTTGGTCGCGGTCAACGCATTGGGCGCCGCCACCGTCGGCGACAGCCGCCATTTCTGGGCCGCCCCTTGGGAACTCGACGGCGAATTCGGCAACCTCGGGCCCGCGCCCCGCTACCCGTCGGCTGTTCGGACAAAGATCGACAGCCACCGCAACACCACCATCGGCATCGTCGCGACCGACGCGATCCTGACACAGGCCCAGTGCACCCGTCTGGCGACCGCCGCCCACGACGGATATGCCCGCGCCATCGTGCCCAGCCACACACCGATGGACGGAGACCTGATCTTTGCGGCTTCGACCGGAACGAAACCGCTTACAGATCCGGTCGGAGACAGCCTGCAGATCGGCCATGCCGCCGCCACAGCCATGGCCCGCGCCATCGCCCGCGCCATCTACCACGCCACCGCCGCGCCAAACGATCCGCTGCCGGTCTGGTCGTCTCTCGTCTAGGATTTCTTTGGTCCGGCCACTCCGGGGGAGGCCGTCAGGCCGGGGGCAGAGCCCCCTTCCCGCTCATCGGCCAGCGGCACCCAGATTTCAAAGCCGCCCTCGCCGGTCTTGCCGTTGAACGCTGGCGGATAGAACTCCACCAGCGGGCCGTCGCGCTGCGGCAGGTCGGGCCGACCCATCCAGTCGCGGTGCAATTCTTCCCAGACGTCGCCCATCCGTGACAGATGCGCCGTCGTCGCGAAACGCGCCCAGCGACCGGCAGGAAGCGTGATCTCGCCCTGCCCTTTCGCGGGCTTGCCCTCGATCCCGCACAGGTAACAAAAGCCCGCATCTTCGTCGCGGCACACGCCGTACCAACCGTCGGGCTCCTTGCCCGGGGTCTTGGCCGAGGCGTTGTAATCGTCCCACTGCTGCGGGATCTTGAAGCGCGTTTCCAGTGTGTAACGGCGCAACAGCCCCGCAATTCTCCGGTCGGGCATTGCCTCGACCACGGGGCGTTTCAGCAATTTCGCTTTGGCCATCCAGATCTCCTTGGTCCCGTCACCAACTCTGCGCGCCCGCAAGCTTACAACAGCAGCTCCCGCGTCAAAAGGCTCTCGGGGTCGGCCAGAGCCTCTACGACATCGAAATGGTGACGCCCGTCTTCGATGACAAGCCCGCAGCCCCAGGCGTCGGCCAGCCACCGCGCCTGATCCAGAAACACCGGACGCTCGGACCCGCCGACCCAGATCGTCGTGGGTAGGCCGCAGGGCATGTGACGGACAGGGCTCTCTAGCGCGGCTTCGGTCCGCGTGATCTGCAATTTGTCGTTCATGCTGGTGCGCATCAAAGGCCCCAGATCCGAAATCGGCGAAATCGGGATCGCGCGCTCCAGCCGTGGCCGCCAGTCCGAGGCATAGTCGTCGCAGAGCATGCGCGCCGTAAGGTGGCCGCCCGCCGAATGGCCACAGATGCGGATCGGACCGTCGACCAGCGCCGCAGCCGCACCGATCGCGGACTCGATCTGGCGACCGATGTCGGTGATCCGTGCGTCGGGGGCCAGCGTGTAGGACGGAATCGCCACGGCCCAGCCCCGCGCCAATGCGCCGGCGGCAAGATGGGACCAATCGTCTTTTGAAAACTTCAGCCAGTAGCCGCCGTGGACAAAGACCACGAGTCCGGCGGCTGTGCCTTCGGGTCGGAACAGGTCAAACACCTCGCGCTCGCCCGCGCCATACCTCAGGTTCCGTTCGACCGGCACTGTCGCCCGAAAGGCTTCGGCCTGCTTGGCCCATTTTTCGGGATAGCTGGCGCCATCGGGAATATGGACCATATTGGCATAGGCATCATCCAGGTCGCGGGTCGGTGGGGTCATCAATCGTCTCCGAATCTCTCTGGACGCCATATTCTACAAACATTAGGATATGATCAAATTTTTGGCGGAGGAAGTCATGCTCGATTCTGTAACCAATCTAAAAAGCCTTCTGAAGAACCCCGATCTGCTGTGCGAAAAAGCATTCGTCGCAGGTGACTGGGCAGATGCAGCCAGTGGCGCCACTTTCGAAGTCACCAACCCCGCTCGTGGCGACGTGATCGCCCGCGTGGCCGACCTGAGCCGCGAAGAAGTCGCAGCCGCGATCGACAAAGCCTATGTCGCGCAAAAATCCTGGGCCGCTCTGACCGGCAAGGCGCGCGCCAACATCCTGCGCCGTTGGTTCGACCTGATGATGGCGAACCAGGACGATCTGGCCACGATCATGACCGCTGAACAGGGCAAGCCGCTGGCCGAAGCCAAGGGCGAAATCGCCTATGCCGCCTCGTTCATCGAGTGGTTCGGCGAAGAAGCAAAGCGCATCTACGGCGAAACCATCCCCGGTCACATGGCCGACAAACGCATCACTGTGATCAAACAGCCCATCGGCGTCGCCGCTGGCATCACGCCGTGGAACTTCCCCTCGGCGATGATCACCCGCAAGGCCGCCCCCGCGCTGGCCGCCGGCTGTTCGTTCGTACTGCGCCCCGCGTCGCAGACCCCGCTGTCGGCTCTGGCGCTGGCCAAGCTGGCCGAGGACGCAGGCGTGCCGAAGGGCGTGCTGTCCATCGTGACCTCGTCCCGCGCATCCGCGATCGGCAAGGAATTCTGCGAAAACCACAAGGTCCGCAAACTGACCTTCACCGGCTCGACCGAGGTCGGCCGCATCCTGCTGCGTCAGGCTGCCGATCAGGTGATGAAGTGCTCGATGGAGCTGGGCGGCAACGCACCGTTCATCGTGTTCGACGATGCCGATCTGGACGAAGCCGTCATCGGCGCCATCGCCTGCAAATTCCGCAACAACGGCCAGACCTGCGTCTGCGCGAACCGCATCTACGTCCAGAAGGGCGTGTATGAGGAATTCTCGAAAAAGCTGAAAGTCGCAGTCGAGGCCCTGAAAGTGGGCGACGGCCTGCAGGCCGGCACCTCGCTGGGCCCGCTGATTGAATCGGCGGCGGTCGACAAGGTGCGCGAGCACCTGAAAGACGCGCTGGCCAAGGGCGGTCAGATCCTGACCGGCGGCAAGGACCACGCCTTTGGCGGCAACTTTTTCGAGCCGACCATCGTGACCAACGCCACCAAGGACATGCTGGTCGCCAATGACGAAACCTTTGGCCCCTTTGCTCCGCTGTTCATGTTCGAAGACGAAGACGACGTGATCGAACAGGCCAACGATACGATCTTTGGCCTTGCGTCCTATTTCTACGCCAAGGACATCAGCCGCGTGACCAAAGTGGCCGAGGCTCTGGAATACGGGATCGTCGGCGTGAACACCGGCATCATCTCGACCGAGGTTGCCCCCTTTGGCGGCGTCAAGCAGTCCGGACTGGGCCGCGAAGGCAGCCACCACGGCATCGAGGACTACCTGGAAATGAAATACATCTGCCTCGGCGTCTAAGTCGGGCGACAGAACGATCAGGCGGGGCGCTCCTTTGGGGCGCCCTGTTTCGTTTGTCGGCCCCGTATTGACGTGCGCCACCGGAAGGACCATGGGTGGATTGACCCTTTCTGGCGATACACTCTGGTGAAGCTCTTTTCCTCGTCCTCGCGTCTTGGCTCCCCCGAGGGGCGCACCGCGCTGTTCTACCTTGCGCTGTTCACCACGGCGGGGGTCACAACGGCCTATGGCGGAATCTGGTTCAGCGCCATCGGCCTCAGCGACCGGCAAATCGGCATCATCTACGCGGCCCCGATCCTGATCACTCTGGCGATCAGCCTGATTGTGGGGCGGCTTGCGGATCGGGCGTCGGACTGGCGGCAGGCGATCGTGTTGGGCGCGGTGGTGTCGGGGATCGGGTCGCTGGGGTTTTTCCTAAGCACGGACTTCTGGCCGATCCTTGTGCTTGTCTGCATCTTTTCGGTGGCCAGCGCGATGATGGTGCCGGTGCTGGACGCCGCGGCGATGCGGATGACAAAGCGGCGGGGGACGGACTTTGGCGCGATGCGGGCGTGGGGCACCGTCGGCTATCTGGTGCTTCTGGTGCTGACCGGCTACGTGGCCGAGCGA
>JALQXR010000163.1 GCA_023263105.1 Marivivens sp.
AGTGCGGGATCACGCGGTCCGAATGGCGTCTTGGATTCCGGCGACTCTGGTCAGCCGCGCGGCAGATCGCTGGGTCGCGGCCGCGTTCTTGAGCCTTACGGATTTCGCGGCTTTCGCGCTTATCCTGATCGTGACCCAAGGCGCGATGGCAGCAGCCACGAGTGCCTTGTCGCGGGTTGTCGCCCCTCGCGTGTACCGCCTGTCGGACCAAAGCGGTAAAGACGCCGAGGCCCGTGATTTGCTGTATCGGGCAGGGATTGTCGTGCTTTGCGGAGGCGGGCTTCTGGTTGCGGGATGCAGCTTTCTGGGTGAGGAAATCCTGGGGTTCCTGGGTGGGCCAGAGTTCGAACACTATGCCGGAGCCCTGACACTTGCGGCCTTTGGCGCGACGCTACAGTCCTTTGCCCTGCTGCAGGTCACGCTTGGTCACGCAAGGGGCCGGATATCCCCCTATACCCCCGCAAAATACGCCGAAGCCGGCACTTATTTGATCGGACTTGTCCTGCTGACGCCGAACATGGGGGTGCAGGGTGCGGCGCTGGCTCTTTTGTGGGCGGGGGGCATCGGAGCCATCCTGTCGATCTGGGCAAACCGGCAGCTGGGGCGGGTCGAGTGGCAGCCCTGAGCCGACGGCGCAGGCGTTTCCCGCCGGTCCGGTTTATCCAAGCCGTAATCAAGGAATATCGACCGGACAGGATCTGGCTGCGGAATGCGTTTGCCGTCTTTGTGGTACTCGGAGTTTTGTCGATGTTCTCGGGGCTTGGGTTGGTGTTCCGGTCCGTGACCGGCCTGCCCAGCGCCTATGTCTACGCGCCGTTATGGGCGCTTTGCTACGGGCTCACGCTGACCGTTCATGCGCCGATCAGGCAGACTCTGGTCTGGCTCTATCCATTACCGGCGGCAATGGTCCTGTCGTCGATCCTGTCGGACGACCCACTGGCCGCCCTGCCCTATGTCGCGATGTTCTGCCTTTCCATCCGTTGCGGCGTGGTGTTGGCACGGATCCTGTCGGCCGAGGAATTCGCGACCTTGTTATGGAAAGCCGCGCTGATGCTGGGGCTGGTCGGGCTGATCGGCTATGCCATCGACCTGCCCCAGATGAGGTTTGCGGACGGATTGGAAAGGTCCAACCTCTTGGGGTTGCCCCCGTTCAACGGCCTGTTCGCCCATAAGACCGATGCCGGACGCGCGATGTTTACGGTGCTTGCCATCACGGTGGTCTTGCGGCCCCGGGGATGGCCGTTTCTGGTGCTGTTTTTTGGGTTTATCTTGTTCATGAGCGGGTCGATGGGCGCCATCGCTTTCGGCGCGGCCAGCCTTGCCATCGGGGTCAGTTTTCTGGTTCTGCTGCCGGTCTCCGTGCCTCTGACGCTGTTTGTCGTGGCGCTGGTCTCGGCGGCTGGTTATCTGGCTTTTCCGCTGATCCCGACCGAGGGCACCTTTGGCGGGCGAGACCTGTCCAACCTCACGGGCCGGACCGATATCTGGCAGGCGGCCTTTGCCGCGATCGGGGACCGTCTTTGGCTGGGCTTCGGCTATGGGCTGGCGGAAGAAAGCCGGTATTTCCTGTCGCGCCTCTATCAGCTTAACGACGGGAACTACCTCCCCCCACATTTTCACAACATCTTTGTTCAGGCGCTGATGGACGGTGGACTGGTCGGATTGGGGATCATGGTCATGACGATCGCCGCAATGCTTGCCCGACTGGGGCGACTGGCGCGATCTTCGGCAAACAGCGGCGCGCGGGCGCTGTTGATGGTGCTTTTGTTCCTGATCCTGAACGGGATGACCGAAGTGACCTTTTCCTACAACACCCTTGGCGCGCTGCTGATCGGCTTTGTCCTCTCGCGCGATTTCCGCAGCCAGAGTCCGTCACGAACCGTCAGAAAAACGAACATCGGGGCCAGAACAAGGTAGCGACGCCACAGCCGACGAGGCTCGGACCAAAGCCGGTGCGCCCATTCCAAGCCGCTTCGCCGCATCCAGACCGGTGCGCGGCGGACCTCTCCTGCGTGGAAATCAAATGCCGCGCCGACCCCGAGGAGCGTCTGCGTAAGCCCTCCGACGTTGTCCCGCATCCAGCGATCCTGCTTGGGCGACGAGATGCCGACCCAGATAACATGCGCGCCCGAGCGTTCAATCCTTTGACGGGTCTCTTCCATTTCCTGCGCGGTCAGGTCGCGAAACGGCGGACATTCGGTGCCGACAATCTGGATTCCGGGATACCGCTGCTGGCATTTTTCGGCCAGCCGCTCTGCGACGCCGGGTTTGCCGCCATAGAAATAGTGCTTCAACCCGTAGCTGTTGGAGCAGATCACATCAAACATGTCGGGCCCGCTGGTTCGGGCGATGTCCATGCCCTTTGCGCGACCGAGCCATACCAGCGGCATACCGTCGGGGCAGACAAGTGTGGCGGTGCGGTTCACGGCCACCAGATCGGGATCGTCGCGGCAGGCCATAAGGCTCGCTACGTCGCGGAAGCAGACATAGCGCCCAATCTGGTCCCCCGACCACGCCCGGATCAGAGACAGAACCTGTGACGGCCTGACAGCCGAAATCGGAATTCCCAGAACGTCGAACTGGGCCACTTGCCCATCGGAATATCCAGAAGACACATCCATGCCAGCACCCGCCATTCTGTCGGTTCATGATGGGCACAGCTTTGTCAGTGAATCCTTAAGGCATGCTTAACCCGAACCGTCCGGCTGCCGAGCGGCCTGTCAAATACCTGTTTTGACCTGGGCCAGATCTAGACCCGGCCAGCCGACGTCATCGACGAAGGCCAAAGCGCGATCCGGCTTAGGTCCACCGGCGCGCCATTGCGTCGGGGATCGGTCCGGAATCTGTCAGGGATCGCGCGGATCAAAGACCCGCGAGCATCGCCTCGAACGCTTCCTTGGCCTTGCGGGGCGCGCTGACGCTTTCGGGGATCGCCGCATCCACGTCGTCGCCCGCCACGATCAACGCGACCATGCCCATCCCGTAGTGAGGCTTGCAGCGGATGCCGTACAGCCCTTCGGACGTGACCTCGATCACCATTTCGGCGTTCATCGCACCAATCACCGGAGCGACGCCATCGGGCAGAAAGCCGTCGATCGTTTCGGCGTTGTGACCGCGATCTGTCGGAACGAAGCGCACCGTATCCCCGACTTCGGCGACGATCAGCGACGGCTCAAAGACCATCGCGCCCGCTTCGCCCCGATTAAGCATCTGAACGACGATTTCGGCGGACATGGCAGGCGTTGCGGCCATCGCGGCGGCAAATGCAAATGTAACGAATTTCATGATCGGTCTCCTTTGGAATGGGTGCCGAATAGGACTCTTTCCCTGAGCGGGCCTTGCGCTGGATCAATCGGGGGGCGGATTCAAGTTGGGCTGGATCGGGCCGGTGCGGTGACGGGCGGCGGGTTGGCCTATTGCAGCCGCTTGCCTGATCCCCCCTGGGGGGATATAATCCCGCCATGACACAGCCCGATGACAGCGAAGCCAGAGCCGAGTCGATCCGTCGCCTGAAACGGGTCGAAGGCCATTTGCGCCACGTCATCGACATGCTGCACGACGACAGACCCTATCTGGACGTGACAACCCAGCTTCAGGCCGTGGAAAAGGCGATATCAGCGGCAAAGCGCACAATGATCCATGATCACATCGACCGCGCGGTGGGCGATGTCGAATTGGACAGCCTGTCGGACATCAGGGCGATGACAAAACTGCTGTAATCCCCAGGCCCGCGCCCTATCCGATAAGTCCGGCCATATACAGGCCGATGCCGGCCAGAACCGCGCCGCCCAGAACCGTCACCATGCCAAGGCGCAGTTTGAACACCGCCAGCAACGCGATGACGGTCAAGGTTGCGGCGGCCCAGTCGATAGTCGCCAGACGCGGCAGATCGATCGACACCGGACCTGCCTGCCAGACTGCGACCTCGCTCCAGACCACATGCACCCCGAACCAGATCGCAAGGTTCAGGATCACCCCCACGACTGCCGCCGTAACCGCCCGAAGCGCGGCAGACAGGGCGGTGTTTTCGCGCAGCCTCTCCATCCACGGCGCGCCCAGAAAAATCCATGCAAAACAAGGCGCAAAGGTGACCCAAGTCGCAAGAAGCCCGCCCATCGTCGCCGCCAAAAGCGGTTGATCCCAGCCCGCTTCTCGGAAGGCTCCCATAAAGCCGACGAACTGCAGCACCATGATCAGCGGCCCCGGGGTCGTTTCGGCCATGCCCAGTCCGTCCAGCATCTCTCCGGGTTGCAGCCAGCCATAGGTGCCGACCGCCTCTTGGGCGACCCACGCCAGCACCGCGTAGGCGCCTCCGAACGTCAAGACAGCGAGTTTCGAGAAAAAGGTCGCGATATCGGCAAAGACGCTGTCCGGCGCAAGGATCACCAGCGCAGCAACCGGCAAAAGCCACAGACCCAATGCAAACAGCCCTGCCCTTTGCGCGACGGATCTGGCGGGGGCCTGCTGACCCGGATCTTCGACGCCCAATAGCGTCGCCGCGTCGTCGATATGCACCGACCCGACCGCGCCGTGACCGCCGCCGCCGCCAAAGCCGGCGACTCCGGCCCGCGCTCCGATCCAGCCGATGATCGCCGCTCCTAGAACGATGACCGGAAACGGAGCATCAAAAAGGTAGATTGCCGCAAAAGACGCCGCGGCGATTGCCTTCATCGCGCGGTTCTTGAGGGCCTTCTTGCCGACTCTCACCACCGCCTGCACGACGATGGCAAGGACCGCGGCCTTCAACCCGAAGAACAGTCCTTCGACCAGCCCGACATCTCCGAACGCGGCATAGATCCAGCTAAGCGCCATGATCGCCAGAACACCCGGCGCGATGAACAATAGCCCCGCCACCAAAGCCCCGCGCACGCCGTGCATGAGCCAACCGATATAGGTTGCCAGTTGCTGGGCCTCGGGACCGGGGAGGAGCATGCAGAAATTGAGCGCGTGCAGGAAACGGTCGTCCCCAAGCCAGCGTTTCTCCTCAACCAGAATGCGATGCATCACGGCGATCTGGCCCGCAGGCCCGCCAAAAGACAGCGCCGCGACACGCGCCCAGACCCGTGTCGCCTCACCCAGACCGGGATACCCGGCGCCCCCGGGAACCTTTGCCATCTTCCGACCTTTCACCGATCTCCCTGCGGGTCGCGCGCAAAACGAACGCGCCCGATTCCGGAGTCTGACACGATCATACGGCGGGCCGCCCCCCCGCGACAATGGGCCCTGCTGGCGACTTTCCA
>JALQXR010000164.1:0-1456 GCA_023263105.1 Marivivens sp.
GCCGACCGCCAGGACAATTGCGACAGAGATCAAGCCAGCGCGTGAGACCATTTGTTTGCCCCTGGTTTCCCTGATTATGGGTTGACTTTGACCGTATTCACGCAGATAAGCCGCCATCTCGGCAAGCGCTTTGTCGGGTTACAGCGAAATAACGCCCATCGGGGCGCGCAGTCCAACGGCGGCCGACCGGCCACGAACGACCCGCAAGGGTGGCCCCAAAGACGCGGAAAACGAAGGAAGATCATATGTTTGCGGTTCTTAAGACCGGCGGCAAGCAGTACAAGGTCGCCAGCGGCGACGTTCTGCGTGTCGAAAAGCTTGCAGCCGATGCAGGCGAAAAGATTCAGTTCAACGAGATTCTGATGATCGGCGCGACCGTCGGTGCGCCGCTTGTGGCTGGCGCCGCCGTTCAGGCCGAAGTCATCGACCAGATCAAAGGCGAAAAGACGATCAGCTTTGTAAAGCGTCGTCGTAAGCACGGTTCGCAACGGACCCGCGGTCACCGTCAGCAACTGACGCTGGTACGCATCACCGACATCCTTGAAAAAGGTGCGGACAAGTCCGGCGTGAAAGCCGCTGTCGGCGCAGCATCGGCTCCGGCCGCTGTCGTCGAAGCAGCCCCCAAGAAGAAACCGGCGGCGAAGAAGAAGCCCGCTGCCGCAGCGAAGGAGTAACACCCCATGGCACACAAAAAAGCAGGCGGTTCCTCCCGTAACGGGCGCGACAGCGCCGGTCGCCGTCTTGGCGTCAAGAAATTCGGTGGCGAAGTCGTCATCCCCGGCAACATCATCGTCCGCCAGCGCGGCACGAAGATGTGGGCGGGTGATGGTGTCGGCATGGGCCGCGACCACACCCTGTTCGCGACCGCAGAAGGCACCGTGTCCTTCCGCAAAGGCCTGAAGGGCCGCACCTTTATTTCGGTTCTCCCGGTGGCGGAGGCCGCTGAGTAAGCCGAGACCTTCAAAAGGCATCACAAGAGGGGGATCGGCACTAGCTGGTCCCCCTTTTGTTTATACATGTGTCACGAGACCGGCACATTCTGCAGGCAGTATCGCAACCGGGAAGAGGAGCCCGGGATAGGCCGGCATCAGAGGTTTTCGAGGAGGAAGGCCAATGTACCAAGAAGCAGTCGGAACCCAACCGACCATCGCGACCGAACGTTTCGTCCTTCGCCCGCTGCGCCGGTCCGACGTTGGGCTGATCTCGATGCATGCGTCGGACGAACGGGTCGCACGGATGACGCAGGACATTCCCCACCCCATGCCGCCCGGCGCGGTCGAGGCGCATATCCGCCAGTCCTCGGACCCCAAACGGTCGACCGATGTCCGAGACCTCGAACGACGGCTACTGGTGCTTCGGCTACTGGTGCTTCGGCTACTGGTGCTTCGGCTACTGGTGCTTCGGCTACTGGTGCTTCGGCTACTGCCGCGACGGCTACTGGTGCTTCGGCTAATGG
>JALQXR010000164.1:1466-5224 GCA_023263105.1 Marivivens sp.
ACAGGCCGAGGTCAGCTATTGGGTCGCGCCCGCGTTCTGGAACGGCGGCATCGCGACCGAGGTGGTCGAGGCTTTGTTGGACGCCAACCCGCTGGCCTCAAAGCAGATTTTCGCTTCTGTCTTTCAGGACAACCCCGGGTCGGCGCGGGTTCTGACCAATTGTGGTTTTGCCTATCTCGGGGACGCCGAAACCCATTCCGTCGCCCGAAACTCCAACGTTCCGACCTGGACCTATAGCCGAAAGATGTGAGCATGACGCGGAGCCTTCGAACCGACCGACTGATGCTCCGGCCGGTTCGAATGGCCGAAGCCGAAGCGCTGCGCGACGCGATCGACGACTTCGAGATCGTGAAATGGCTGACGGTTGTGCCCTATCCCTACAGTCTGGACGACGCGCGCTGGTTCATCGGCGAAGTCGAGGCAGGCCGCGATGCGTCTTTCGGCATTTTCCACGAAGACCGGCTGTGCGGGATGATCGGGATATCGAACGGCAGCCTTGGGTATTGGCTTTCGGTCGGCGCCCAAGGCAAGGGCTTTGCGACCGAAGCGGGGCTGGCGGTGGTGCGTGACCACTTTACGCGCGGGGGCGGCGATCTGGTTTCGGCCTATTTCGAGGAAAACGATGCCTCGGCCTCTGTCCTGCGCAAGCTCGGGTTTCGCGCCGCGGGGGAAACGACCCTGCCGTCAAAAGCGCGGGGCCGCGATGTGGCGTCGATCACCTTGGCCTACACGCGCGCGATGTGGGATGCGCGGGCCGATGTGGTCAGGGCCGGCGATCTGGTTCTGCGCCCCTGCGGTCCCATGGACCCGCCGAATATCCAGCCGATGGCAGATGACTGGGACGTCATCAAGATGACAGCCGGCTGGCCGTGGCCCTCTGATCCTGCGTTTACCGCGTCGCGCTGCGGCTCGCCGTTTGACTGGACCATGGGGCTGGTCGGCGCGGTGGAGCGGGATGGCGAATTGGTCGGCCTGATGGGTGTGTCCGACGGCGTGTTGGGCTATATGTTCGCAAGGCCGCACTGGGGCAAAGGCTATGCCACCCAGATCGGACGCGCCGTACTGGCGGCCTATTTCCAGCGGTTTCCGGACCGATCCGAGGTCCGTGCCTCGGTCTGGTGGAACAATCCCGCCTCTGCCCGCGTGCTGGAAAAGCTGGGCTTTGAACGGATTGGAACCTCTCGTCGCACCTGCGTCGCCCAAGCCCAAGAGATCGACCAGATCGACTTTTGCCTCGGCAGGGCGCGTCACGATGCCTTGAGAAACACCCGCCAATAGACTATCGCGTCGCAGACAAACAGAAAGCCTGCACATGAAGTTCCTTGATCTTACCAAAGTCTACATCCGCTCCGGCAGCGGCGGGAACGGCTGCGTGTCGTTCCGCAAGGAAAAGTTCGTGGAATTCGGCGGGCCGGATGGCGGCGATGGCGGGCGGGGCGGCGACGTCATCGCAGAGGCTGTTGAAGGGCTGAACACCTTGATCGACTTCCGTTACCAGCAGCATTTCTTTGCCCAGAACGGGCAGGGCGGCATGGGGCGCGGCAAGACGGGATCGTCTGGCGATGACATCATCCTGCGGGTTCCCGTCGGAACAGAGATCATCGACGAAGACGAAGAAACATTGATCACCGATCTGACCGAGGTCGGGCAGCGCGTCGTTCTGGCCAAGGGCGGTAACGGCGGCTTTGGCAACGCCTATTTCAAGTCGGCCACCAATCAGGCTCCGCGCCGCGCCAACCCCGGACAGGAGGGGGTCGAACGGACCGTCTGGCTTAGGCTGAAGCTGATCGCGGACGCGGGGCTTTTGGGGATGCCGAACGCGGGCAAATCCACCTTTCTTGCCGCGACGTCGAACGCACGGCCAAAGATCGCCGATTATCCCTTTACCACGCTTGTTCCGAACCTTGGGGTTGTGGGCGTCGATGGGGTCGAATTCGTCGTGGCCGACATTCCGGGCCTGATCGAAGGCGCGTCCGAGGGGCGGGGGTTGGGGGATATGTTCCTTGGCCATGTGGAACGCTGCGCGGTGCTTTTGCATCTGGTGGATGGCACCTCGGGCGATCCGATGAAGGACTATGAAACCATCATTGGCGAACTGGAAGCCTATGGCGGCGATCTGGCGGACAAGCCCCGCGTGACGGTGCTGAACAAGATCGACACAATGGACGCCGAGGAACGCGTATTCCTTCGCGAAGAAATGGAAGCCGTGGTTGGCGGACCGGTGCTGCTGATGTCCGGCGTGTCCGGCGAAGGCGTGACCGAGGTCCTGCGCGCGCTGCGGTCGCGGATCGACGCGGACCGGCTGCGGGCCAAGGTCGCGGCAGAGGAGGAGACGCCTTGGCGACCCTGATCGGCGCACGACGTCTGGTGGTCAAGATCGGGTCGGCTCTTTTGGTCGACCGGTCCACCGGGCGTTTGCGATCCGACTGGCTGGCGTCGCTTGCGGCGGATGTGGCAAGGATCAGGGCGCGGGGGACGCAGGTCGTTCTGGTGTCGTCGGGGTCCATTGCTTTGGGTCGGGGCGTGCTGGGCTTGCCCAAGGGCGAACTGGCGCTGGAACAGTCACAGGCCGCCGCCTCGGTCGGACAGATCCGGCTGGCGCGGGCCTACGAAGAAGTGCTGCAGCCCCATGACATCGTGACCGGACAGGTGCTGGTCACTCTCGAGGATTCGTCGGACCGCCGGCGCTATCTCAACAGTCGCGCGACGCTAGAAATGCTGCTGTCTCTGGGCGTCGTACCGATCGTGAACGAAAACGACACCGTCGCCACCGACGAAATCCGCTATGGCGACAACGATCGACTGGCCGCTCAGGTTGCGGTCACGGTGGGGGCGGACCGGCTGGTCCTGCTCAGCGACGTGGACGGGTTCTATAGCGGCAATCCGAATATCGATCCGAACGCGACTCGGTTCGATCAAATTGACACCATCACGCCCGAAATCGAAGCGATGGCAGGTGACGGTGTGTCGGGGCTCTCTAAGGGCGGGATGATCACCAAGCTGATGGCCGCCCGCGTGGCTACGGACGCCGGATGCGCGATGTGCATTACTTTAGGGTCACCCCTTAACCCGCTGACAACACTGGAAAACGGGGCGGCCTCTACTTGGTTCAGTGCGCAGGTTGACCCGCAGGCCGCGCGCAAGCGTTGGATCGCGGCGATGAAGACGCGCGGCGATGTGATTGTCGATGGCGGCGCAGAGAAGGCGCTGGCCGAAGGCAAAAGCCTGCTACCGGCGGGCGTCACGGCGATCACCGGTAAATTTGGTCGCGGCGACGCGGTGGCAATCCTGTCGGCCAGTGGCAAACGGCTGGGCATGGGGCTGGTGCGCTATACCGCGCAAGAGGCCCGCCAGATCATGGGCCGCAAGTCGGCCGAAATCGAAGCGCTGCTGGGGTATAAGGGCCGCGCAGCGCTCGTCCATCGTGACGACATGGTAATCTGAGGAACTGACATGACGACCCAGCCTGCGATCCCCGAGATGATGACAGAGATCGGCAAACGGGCGCGTGCGGCTTCGGCCGAGCTTGGCTATGCCTCTGCCGAACGCAAACACGCGGCCCTGATCGGCGCGGCGCATGCGGTTTGGGCGCGGCGGGCAGAGATCATCGCCGCCAACGCCAAGGACATGGAAGCCGCCCGCACCAAGGGGATCAGCAAGGCCTTCCTGGATCGCCTGGAACTCAACGACAAGCGCATCGACGGCATCATCGAAGCCGTCCAGACCATTGCCGAGCTGCCCGACCCCGTCGGCACCAC